>JAZMZI010000119.1:0-36485 GCA_045585895.1 Eubacteriales bacterium | reverse complement strand
TATCTCACCGTTGGCGAGAATACCGTTGAGCTGACTATCGTAAATAACCTCCGTAACCTGCTTGGTCCTCACCACCACGTAGGCGGTGAGCTGCTTGCGGTCGGTCCTCACGCATTCTATAAGGAGCGTTGCATCTGGAACGGCTTTAATACGGGATACTACACCGAAAAGTACAGCTTCGTAAATACAGGCTTGATTTAATTGAATTAAATAATATTTGGGGGAGGAGAAACTTTTTAAGGAAAAAGTTTCTCTTCCCCCTTGCCCCCTCCTCTTCAAAACCTTTTAAAAGGGAAGAGGGGGGTATTTTATTAAAGTGCCGCCGTATCTCTGCGTAAAAATCATAAATTTAAAGCTTGCAGGATCCGTAAAAAGCTTTGAGGTCATATTTTCTTCCTGTACTCCGCAGGTGAGACTCCCATGCGTTTTTTAAATACGTCATTAAAGCTTCGGATACTTTGAAATCCGCTTTCAAAAGCTATCTCGGTGACGGTCAGGTTACTGTTCGTCAAAAGCGATAGGGCGTTGTCTATGCGGAAGGTGTTCAGATAATCGGTGAAGGACATGGAAAACATATCGTTGAAAGTCTTTGAAAGATAGCAATAATCATAGCCGAGGTGGGTGGCAAGGGTTTTTAAAGAAATGTTTTTTTTGTAATTTTCGGCAATATATGCGGCAATCTCCGACATGATGCTTCCTCTGCGGTCGTCGCGTTCGGTAAGCACGGTTTGTCTCAAATATTCACCTGTCAAGGCGTAGAGGCAGGCTTTGAGCAGAAGAATATCGTCGTTTTTGCCGTATATAAGATTTTCAAGCAAAAAAAGCTTTATAGATTCGCTGCAACGGAATCTGAAATCAACGCCCGTCTTTCCGCCCACTCTCTTTTTGAATTCGTGAACGAAATCCTCGGAGAAAACGCCGACCCAAATGCGGGAATTATCCAAAGTTTTTACCGAATGTATCTCGTTGGAGAGACATAAGGCGAAATCGCCTTCTTCGAGAGTTACCTGCCTTCCGTTGACGGAATATAGTGCTTTCCCTGATATAACGTAGGCGATTTCATAATTTTTATGAAAATGATGGGTGTAATTTACACTATCGTATGTAAAAATATTGTAATTGTAGTTGCTTTGCGAATTGTGAGGCTGGTGAAATATTTTCATGATCGCTCCCAAGAAAAGACAAATTGTTGCCATAATTATACAACAATTTACTTGTATTTGTCAAGATATAATTATAAAATAATTACAGAGGGGGTGAAGGAATGGCAAAAGCGTTGGTTTTTTCTATCGAGGAATTTTCCGTGTTTGACGGGCCGGGTATACGTACCACGGTTTTTCTCAAAGGTTGTCCGCTTCGTTGCGAGTGGTGTCATAATCCCGAAGGGCAGGGTTTTAATAATTCAATAGTTCGTTCGGCTAACGGTTGTATCGGCTGCGGTGAGTGTCGGCGCCGCGCGGAAAAGGTAGGAGGAAAGTACATTTTCACCGAGAGCAGTATAGAGAATTGTCCGCGAAATCTGCTCCGTTACGCTGCCAAAAGCTACACATCCGAGGAGCTTTGCTCTCATCTTTCAAAAAATTTTGCTGTTCTGAACGGCAACGGCGGCGGAATCACTTTTTCGGGCGGTGAACCTCTTGCAAACCCTGATTTTTTGCTTGAATGTCTTGCTTTGACACGCGGCAAGGTAAACCGCGCCGTTCAGACCTCGGGTTATGCCGATTCCGAAATATTTGAAAAGGTGCTTGAAGGGTGCGACTATATGCTTTTTGACCTCAAGCTTGCAGACGAGGAGGCTCACAAGAGATATACGGGTGTGTCCAACCGAAAAATATTGCACAATTTTTCCACGTTAGCCAAAGGTGGCAAAAGTTTTGTAGTCAGAATGCCGATGATTCCTACCATTACCGACACAGAGGACAACGTGCGCCGAATAGCCGAGATATTGAAGCAAAACGGTGTGAATTATATAGAATTGTTACCCTACAATAAGCTTGCGGGGGCGAAATATCCCCTTGTCGGTTTGAAATATGAGCCGAGTTTTGATGGAAATGCAGAACCGCATCTGAGAACTCAAATTTTCGCGGAATACGGCATTGAGGCAGTTAAAATGTAAGGAGAGGTAATTACATTATGACCGAAAGAGTAAAAAAACATTACGAGCTTTTAAAATCAAGGGAATACAGAAAAATAAGACGAGAGATTGATCTGAACGTCGGGTCAGCCGTGGAGGGAATGAGCCTTTACGAGAGCGACGCTTATATGCTCCGATTTATGCTTGAAAATGAGACGCCTCACCTTGTGGAAGACGATATTTTCGGCTTTAACCGTACAGTTATAGGATATCCTTATGCCGAGTACGACGGCAAAAAATTGCGTTCGGGGGGTGCGGGCAATCTTACTATAAATTATGCCAAGGCTTTGTCCTCGGGCATGGACGATATCTGCCGACAAATAAAGGAAAAAACGGCAGATTGCGACGAAGGCAGGCTCGAGTTTTACAGAAGTGCTCTTTCTTGTGTTGAATCCTCGCTTGCGTTTGCCGACAGATACCGAGACTATGCAAAAGAGAATGGCGCGGAGAGACTTTACAAGGCGCTCTGCCGAGTGCCGCATCTTGGGGCTGAAAGCTTTTACGAAGCCTGTGTTTTTGTAAAATTCTTGCAGTTTACTCTTCGTTGCAATCGCAACACGCACGTTACCCTCGGTGGATTTGATAAGTATATGTACCCTTACTTTGAAGCCGACCGTGAAAAGGGGATAGGCGAAGAAGAGCTTTTTGAGACGCTTGAGGACTTTTTTCTTTCATTGAATTATGATACCGACCTATATAAGGGCATCCAACAGGGTGACAACGGACAGAGCATGGTGCTCGGCGGCAGAGATGCGGATGGCAACGACCGATTTAACCGCCTTTCCGAAATGTGTCTTGATGCATCAAAGGAGCTTTGCGTTATCGATCCCAAAATAAACCTGCGCGTGGATAAAAATACACCTCTCGCGCGTCTGGAATCGGCAACGGAATTGACGAAAAAGGGACTTGGATTCCCTCAATACTGTAACGACGATATCGTTATCCCCGGTCTTGAAAAGCTTGGTTATTCTCACGATGATGCTTGCAACTACACCGTTGCGGCGTGCTGGGAGTATATAACCGAGGGCAGAGGGGCGGACTGGCCCAATATCGAGAAGGTCAATTTCCCAAGGGCAGTGGAGAAGGCGGTTAACGGGCATCTTGCTTCTTGCAAGAGCTTTGACGAGTTTCTTGAAAGGGTCAAGGAGTATGTGGCGGCAGAGTGTAACCGTGTAGCAGACTTTATTTACGGCGGTTATTTCTTCCCGTCGCCCTATCTTTCGGTATTTGTTGACGATTGTATTGAGAGAGGAAAGGACGTCAGCGAGGGCGGCGCGATATATAACAATTTCGGTCTTCACGGCGTGGGGATAGCCAATGCTGCCGATGCTGTGGCAGCGGTGAAAAAAACGGTGTTTGATGAGAAAAAATATTCTGCAAAAGAGCTTTTGGAGGCGATAAAAGCCGATTTTGAAGGCTTTAGCGAAATAAGAAATTATCTTCTTGCCTGCCCCAAAATGGGGAATAACGACGATTACGTTGACGTATATGCCGATATGATAATGGGCATTTTCGAAGAGGTGTTGAAGAGCAAGACTAATCGTTTGGGCGGCAGGATCCGCCCCGGTACGGGAAGCGCAATGGAATATCTCTGGAGTGCGGCGCAGGTAGGCGCTACCGCCGACGGCAGACACGCGAAAGCACCTTTCCCGTCAAGCTTTTCGCCGTCGGTAACAACAAAATTGCAAGGCCCGCTTTCATGTATACAGTCTTTTACAAAGCACGATATGACGGAGATAGTCAACGGAGGTCCTTTGACTATGGAGATACACGAAAACACCTTCAGAAATGCCGAAGGTATCAAAAAGGTGGCGGCTTTGGTTAAGGCATTTATTGACCTTGGCGGTCATCAGCTTCAGCTTAACGCCGTCAATAGGGAAGTACTGCTTGACGCGCAGAAGCACCCCGAGGATCACCAAAATCTCATCGTCCGCGTCTGGGGCTGGAGCGGATATTTCAATGAGTTAGACGTTGATTATCAGAATCATATTATATCAAGAACTGAATTTATGGCGTAAAATAACAGAACTCCCATCTGTCGGAAAACGATAGATGGGAGTATTTTGATGTTTATTAAATTGCAGTTTAACGGCGCGTTTAAGATAAACATTGTCGTAGGGGCGTTCAACTAACCGACAAATCAAAATTTGAAAATCAATACAACTTATACTTCAACCTCAAATTATCCGCAATCATGGCGATAAATTCGCTATTAGTCGGCTTGCCGCGATTGTTTTGGATTGTATAACCAAAATAAGAATTCAAGGTATCCACGTCGCCTCTGTCCCACGCGACCTCGATTGCGTGACGGATGGCACGCTCAACGCGGCTTGTGGTGGTCTGATATTTCTTTGCAACCGAAGGGTAGAGGACTTTGGTAACCGAATTGATGATGTCCGAGTCCTTTACTGTCAGGAGAATGGCGGTGCGGAGATACTGATAGCCCTTGATGTGTGCGGGAACGCCGATCTGATGAATGATACGCGTGACCTGCGCTTCTATGTCGGGAGTGTTATCGGTAACCTCACTCTTTTCCTGCGCTTGAATAGCCTCGGGCTTTTGATTGCGGTTTTTCAGCATGCTTTCCACGTATTCAATAAGATTAGACTGATTGATAGGCTTTATGAGACAAAGCTCGGCTCCCGCCTGAAGAGCCTGAACGAAAATGTTTTGATTGGAGATGGGCGAGGTCATAATGATAACGGGCGGCTTGTCGTTGCCGTAAGAGAGAGCCTTTGCGCTTCTGACGACGCTGAGACCGTCAACCTTCGACATCCAAATGTCGATTATCACCACGTCGGGGTGGATGCGTCCGATTTTCGACAAAGCATCCTCTCCGTTGACGGCTTCTTCTATGTAACGGCATCCCGCGCGCAGAAAGCACTCCTTTATAAGTGCGCGTCCTGCCGAATTTTCGTCGGCAATAAGTATTTTTGTTGTGTATTCCACTTTCCTGTATCCTCCTCGGAGATGTATTTTATTGATTACGGTTATATTTTACCATAAATTGGAAATTTTTGCAATACCATTTCCAAAAAATTCCAATGGTAAATTTTACCAAAAATTTCCATCAAAATTTGCATTATCTAACGAAAAAGGAGAATACTTTGAAAAGAAGTGTCGGATATAATGTTAAAAGGTCGAAAAAAACACAAAAAGGGGAAAATCCTCTTTTTGTGTTTTTTTGATCAACAGTTTTTCAGATATTGCACTTCTGCGTGTGTCAGCTTTCGCCACTTACCTTCACCAAGACCGTCAAGCTTTAATTTGCCTATCGCGACCCTCTGCAAGCGTAAGATCCTTACCCCGTGTAGCTCACACATACGGCGGATCTGTCGGTTTCTGCCTTCGAACAACTCAAACGATGCAACCGTATTGTCTTCATCTCCGCCAATATAGCGAACCTTCACTCTCACAGTAAGTCTGCCGTCGATTTCTATAGGTTCTCCCAGCGCGGATAGACTTTCGGGGTCAAACTTACCTTTTAATGTGACGTGATATATCTTGGGAACGGAATGACGTGGATGGGTCAGCTTGTTTGCGAGAGCACCGTCGTTAGTAAGGAGAAGCAGACCGTCCGAATCCATATCAAGTCTGCCGATGGGGTAGAGGCGAAGTCTTTTTCCTTCCTCGTCGGTAACGTTGCGGCAAAGGTCGGTGACGTTTCGCCTGCCCTTTTCATCGTTTGCCGTGCAGACTATACCGCGCGGTTTATTGAGCATTATGCAGATCTTGCCGTCTGCCTCGGGCTTGATAACTCTGCCGTGCCAGATTATCTCGTCGGTTTCGGGGGCGATCTTCTCGCCAAGCTCTGCAATACGCCCGTTAACGGTGACCTTCCCCTGTTTAATTTCTTCTTCAGCCGCGCGGCGAGACATGACGCCGCAATCGGTAAAATATTTTGATATCCTTATCTTTTCCATTTCTGTTCTCTGCCTTGTGGCAATTATTTTTTGAAAAGGGAAGTAAATCTTTCCCAAATTGATCTTTCTTTTATGATCTCTGCGGAGTAGCTTGTGTACAGCGGCACTTCGGCTACGGTTATTCCTTTGACCTCGCAGATAAGATTTCCGAGAATCTCGCCCTCCAATACGGGAGCGTATTCAAATTCACGCGCCTCGACCCTGTATTCGATATCCGATACCGATCTTGGCAGAGTGATCCTTATATCCTCTCGGTTGGTAAGAGTTACGTATTCACGGTCGCTGCCGACGACGGGAAGAACGTGCTTGAATTCTCCACTTTCGTAAAGCAATCTCGATTCGTAAAGTGAAAAACCGTAGTCGAGAAGGGTTTTATGGTCGCGCCAGTCGTCGGGAGCCGAGAGGGTGACGCAGATAAGCTTCAGTCCGTCGCGCTCCGCCGCGCTGACGAGACACCGCCCGCTTTTTTTCGTGTATCCTGTTTTTATGCCGATAGCGCCGTCGTAATTTTTCAAAAGCTTATTGTGATTTATAAGCAGACGAACGCCCTCGGTGCCGTTGAGAGGTATGGTTTTCTTATACGTAGATACGATCTCTGAGAAGGTCTCGTTTTGCATAGCGCAAGCGGCGATCTTTCCGAGCTCACGCGCGGTGGTGTAGTGATCTTCGCCGTCTAGACCGTGGGGATTTTCAAAGTGAGTGTTTTCAAGACCCAACGCCGCCGCCTTGCGGTTCATCATATCCGCAAAGCCTTTGATACTGCCGCCTATCTCGATCGCTATAGCCGCCGCAGCGTCGTTTGCCGACTCAAGAAGCATAGCGTAGAGCAGATCCTTGAGAGTTAGCCTTTCGCCCTCGTACAGATAGACAGACGAGCCTTCCACACCCACGGCGCTTGGGGAAACGACTATCTCTTTGGTGATGTCCTCACAGTTTTCTATTGCCACCAGCGCCGTCATTATTTTTGTGGTTGATGCCATTGGGAGCCTTTCGTCTGGATCCTTTTCACAGATCACTGCGCCCGAATCGGCATCGATAAGCACCGCGGATTTGGCAGATACGCTCGGCATCGGCGCAGAGTTTGTCTGTGTTAACAGTTCCGCGGTGTGTTGAGATTGAGAAAGCGGCGCGCGATCCGCTTCGGAGTCCTCGGCTTGAGGAGCGCATGAGAACAGCGACGCGCAATACAACAATAAAGCCGTCGAAAGTGCGGCGGCTTTAAGAAAACTGTCTTTCTTACCTTTAAAAAACGGCATAACTACCCCTCCGGACAAGTAAGCTTTACTGCATTATATTTGTCCGAAGAGGGAATTATTCTGAAACGCAAAAATTATGTTTTATTTCTGCTCGTCCTCGTCCTTTGCGAAGATAGCCTTGATCCTTGCGATGATCTCGGGGGAGCGGTCGATAATATCGGAGATCTGCTCGAGGGGATCGGTGGGGTTCTTTACACCGATGTTGATAAGCTCAACGTCGCCGTTTTTGTTGACTGCAAGAATACCGATAGGCTGGACCGAGATTCCGGTGCCTCCGCCTGCTCCGAAGTTCTGGGGCTTGTCTTTTGATCCGCCTGCTTTATCGTTGAAATCAACTCCACCGGTAGCAAAGCCTGCCGCAACCTTGGAGATCGGGATAAGGGTAGTTCCCGACGCGGTTTCAACGGGAGTTCCCATAACGGTGTCTGCATCGATCATATTTCTGATCTGCGCCAGTGTTGCGTGTACTACTTCCTGAAGCTTGTTTTCGGATGCCATAGTTTTAAATTCCTTTCATTTATATATACGTGTTTAATCTATACATAAGAGCCGCATAGCGGAAATGTAATCTGAATTTTAATTGCTTTTTTTTGTTGTCGTTTCTGACGGAGCATTGTTCGTCTGAGACGTAGCGTTAAGGTGATCGTTTTGAGGTGCCGGCTGGATCTTGAACCATCCGACCACACCGGGCACGGCGGTCTTGATTATTACCCACAAGAACGAGCCGATGCTCATTGAAAAGGCAAGCTTTACGTCAAATCGGGTCTTTTCGGAAAGAAAATCGGGGTAAACGCATATGTCTGCGTTTTTTGAAACGTGAAGGTTTGAGTGCCTTTCGATCATGTAAAGAACAGGTTCGATTGCAGATGAGATAGTTGTGGTCAGCAGTGCCGTTTTTGCGGCGTTATCCGAGCCTACCGATATTCGTATTCTCGTGAAATGGAAATGAAAGCGCCCCAAAAATGAGGTGAACAAAGTTTTCATTATAGAGAGAAACAGATCTAAAGCATCGTCAATATCAGGCCATTTGGCTAATTTCTCACGAAGCGCAGCTCTTTTTTGCTTTCCCGTGAGCTTGGTACCCATAGCTTTTTTCTTGCGCTTTTTCGCCGCCTTCTCGGCTTTCTTTTTTGCCGCAGCCTCGGCTTTTTTTGCGGCTATTTCCGCCGCTTTTCGGTCGCGTTTGGCGATCTTTTCGGGAGTGTAATTGCTTAGCTTGTACTTTTTGGGTTTTCTGGGCAGTATCGTGTATCTGATACCGAGGAACGAGACCCACAGACGGATCTCATCCTTGAATTCAAGGGATACCTTGATCCTGACGGTGAATATCAGTACGGTGACCGTAACGAGAATCGCTGCGATCGCCAAGATCGCCCATAAAATATATTGAATTACGGTAGGAAGATCCGTATCGGTCACTCCTTTCGTTGAGTTTTTTTATTATTCTCCTTCCGAAGCGGTTTCGGGAGCGATTACGGCGGATGCGGATGCAAATCCTACCTCTTCTATTGCCATAGCCTCGGGAGAAGGTTCCACGGTGGGAGAAAGCTCGGTTTCGGGGAGATCTTCGAGAGAAGAAAGTCCGAATACGCGCAAAAATTTATCGGTGGTGGTGTAGAGCATAGGCCGACCCGGAGCATCGAGCCTTGAAAGCGACTCGATAAGTCCTTTGTCGATAAGAGAGGTCATAGCGTAAGAGGAATCAACTCCGCGAACTGCGTCAACGTATGCCCTTGTTACGGGTTGATTGTAAGCCACTACCGCCAATGCTTCCATTGTAGAGTTTGAAAGGTTGCCTCCGCGCTTGATTCCGAGAGCTTCTCTTATGTAGGGGAGAAATTCCTCCTTGGTGGCGAACTGGCAGGTGTCGGGATATGTAAGAAGAAGCACTCCGCGACTTGATTTTTCGGAATTGTAATCGCGGCTCATAGCCTCAACCATATTTTTTACGTCCTTTACGGAAAGTCCCAATACCTCGGAAAGCTTTTGATATTCAACGGGATGCCCTGCGGCGAAAAGGATAGCTTCGATGGCGGCGGTCACCTTTTCAAGGGTGATAGCCTCGGTCTGATTTACGTTTTCCGGACTCATTTTTCTGTCTCCTTTCCGTCGTTTTCTTCATCAAAATTAATTTTTATGGGTTCGGCGCCTTTGTCAAAATCGGAGGAATAAAGCTCTTGTCCGTTTGCGTCTTTTTCCACGTCGTCGGGATTGTCGTTAATGACGAAGGTTGCGTCGTCTCCGAGTAACGTGCCCTCGGCGTTGTAGATGAGTATCTTGCGTATCTTTATAAGCTCAAGCACACCGAGGAATATCGCTATCATATCTGGAAGGGAAACGCTGTCGTCAAGCAATTCCTTGAGGCTGGTTTCCTTTTTTTTCGACATTTTGTTAAGTATTCCCGTGATCTTTACCTCGACGGGAACGATGGGTGAGCTTATCATCGGAGTAAACACCGATCTTTCAATCTTGGGCCTGTTTTCGTTGTAGGTGACAATGCGGCGCACCGCAAGGCAGAGTGATTCGACCTCCTGATCGAGGACGAAGGTCTTGTCCACGCTTATTTCATCGGTATCCTTTTCAAGTCTGCCGCTGTAGGTGGGGTAGAGGAGCGCCATCTTTTTAGCCGCTTCCTTCGCCTGCTGATATTTGAGCAGGGCGTCGGCGAGGGCGGCTCTGGGGTCTTCCTCATCGGCTTCGGGCTTGGGTAAGAGAAGCTTGGATTTTATCAGCATAAGCTCGCTTGCCATAACGATAAATTCGCTTGCAAGCTCCATGTCAAGGCTCTGCGCTTCTTCTATATATTGGATGTACTGCTCGCAGATAACGTTTATCTGTATGTTGTCTATTGACATCTTGTTTTTTTGTATCAGCGAGAGCAGAAGGTCAAGAGGTCCTTCAAAAGTCTCGAGACGGTAATTTATTGCGTCCATAAGGACCTCCTTTGCGAGATTTTAAATAAGACTTACGATCAAGTTATATAAGATATTGAGAACTGTGATACCTGCGTTTGCGATGCTTACGTAAGACAGCTCCGCAAGGAATGAAAACGGTGAAAAACTAAAGAGACGTGAGGTTATCATAAACAGTATCAGCACGCCGAACATAATATATCTTTCATACTTCATTATTCCGAAATACCACTTTGCGGGAAGGAAGGTAAAGAAAAATCTTGATCCGTCGAACGGTGGCAAGGGAATGAGGTTGAAAAATGCGTAAATGAAATTAATAAGGCTGAAATATGAGAACAGATCCAAAAGAACGGTGGTAACAGCCTCGTAATACGCTGCTTCAAGTATTTGGGGAGCGTAGATAGGCAGTATAAAATATGACGTGAAGAACGCAACGGAAGTAAGAATTGCGCCGAGAACACCAAAGAGCAGGTTTGAAAGAGGGCCTGCGATAGCGGTCAGTGCCATACCCCACTTGGGATTTTTAAAATTCCTCGCATTGATCGGTACGGGCTTTGCCCAACCGAAGCCGAAGACCAGCATCATAAGAGTACCCATAGGGTCGAGATGCTTTGTGGGGTTAAGTGTTACTCTGCCGAGATTGTACGCGGTTCGGTCGCCCATAAAGTATGCCGCAAGGCCGTGCGCCGCTTCGTGCGCGGAAAGTGCAATAAGCACAACGGGAAGCATCAGAAGAACCTGAATTATAAGGTTTCTCCAATCACCCGTTGCGATACCGTCCATAATTACAGAAATAAGCATTTATAGCCTCCGAAAAATTACAGCTTGATATCAGAGAGGTCGGAAATAGCTCGCCAAAGCTCCTGCTTGCCCTCGCCCTTGAGAGAGGAGAAGGGGATGATGGGAGTGCCTTCGGCAATAAGTGGGTCGCTCGTTATCTTTTCGATGCAAGCGGCTCTGTCGGTTTTGTTAAGTTTGTCGATCTTTGTTATGACGATGATATAGGGTATGTTTGCATTGTTCATATAATTGATCATCATCGCGTCGTCACGGGTTATGCAGGCGCGGCTGTCGATAAGCTGGACGACACCCTTGACAAGATCAATATTCTTGTTTTTTGTGAAATAACCGTCGGTAAGGGAAGACCACTGTTGCTTGTTGTCGTGATTTCTTGCGGCAAAGCCGTAGCCGGGGAGATCGACGAGGAAAAGCTTTTTATCTACCTCATAGAAGTTGACGGTAATAGTCTTACCGGGGGTCGCGGACACACGCGCTAAGCTTTTTCTGCCGAGAAGCGTGTTTATAAGCGAGCTTTTACCCACGTTGGAACGTCCCGAAAGCGCTACCTGAGGGATAGGATCCGTGGGGAACTGACTTGCAAAGCCCGCAGTCATTTTAAGATTAACGTTTTGTGTATTGAGTGCCATATTCTGCCTTTCAAATAGCTATGTGCGCAAAATTATTTTTCTGCCTTTGCTCTTTTTGCCGCTGGCGCCTTTTTTGCCGCAGTGCTAACTATCACGTCGGCAGTCTCGCCTGAAACCGCGATCTTTTTTTCTTCAGCATTTCCGCGTACTAGCGCGTTTGAGAGCACCTCGTGTGCGCGGCGGCAGGGAATAAAGGTCACGTTTTCGCGCACTGCGGGATCGACCTCGTGAAGGTCTTTGAGATTATCCGCAGGAATAATTATGGTGCGTACGCCTGCGCTGTAAGCAGCCATAGTCTTTTCGCGCAAACCTCCGATGCGAAGGACGTTACCTCTGATAGTGATTTCACCTGTCATTGAAAGATCTCGTCTTACGGGAATGCCGGAAAGTGCGCTTATAAGAGCCGTGAGCGTAGTGATACCCGCGGAAGGACCGTCCTTGGGAACGGCGCCCTCGGGGAAGTGGATATGTATGTCCTTTTTGGTATAGAAATCGGGAGGAATGCCGTATTCGGAGGCGACCTGACGGGCGTAAGTAATAGCCGCGTGAGCCGATTCCTTCATAACGTCACCGAGAGAGCCTGTAAGCTCAAGCTTGCCCGTGCCGTCCATAATAGCGCATTCGACCTTGAGAAGATCGCCGCCCGACTGGGTGTAAGCCATGCCGTTTACGACACCGACCTCGTCAAACTGTGAAATCGCTTCGGGAATTATCTTTTTGGGGCCCAAGAAGGCTTTGAGATCTGCGGGAGTGACGGTAACTTTCGTGACGTCATCTTCGATGATCTGCTTTGCCGCTTTTCGGCAGAGAGATGCGATCTCGCGCTCAAGATTACGGACACCCGACTCACGGGTATAGCAATCTATAACGTCGGAGAGAGCCGCGTCAGTTATTCTCATAGTCTTTTTGGTAAGTCCGTGACGCTTAAGCTGCTTGGGGATAAGGTGATTCTTCGCAATTCCCATCTTTTGGCTCTTGGTGTAGGTGTGAAGCTCTATTATCTCCATTCGGTCGATAAGGGGGCGGGGGACGGTATCGAGAGTATTCGCCGTTGCGATAAATATGCAGTCGGAAAGGTCGAAGGGAAGCTCCACGAAATGATCGCGGAAGAACTTGTTCTGCTCGGGATCAAGAACTTCAAGCATAGCGCTTGCGGGGTCGCCGCGTACGTCGTTTGCCATCTTGTCTATCTCGTCGAGAAGTATCAAGGGGTTCTTTACTCCCGCCTGAGTGACAGCCGCCATGATTCTTCCGGGCATAGCTCCGACGTAGGTCTTTCGGTGACCTCTTATGTCTGCTTCGTCGCGGACGCCGCCGAGAGAAACGCGCACGTATTCGCGCTTCATAGCTCGCGCCAGCGAGGATGCGATGCTGGTCTTACCTACTCCGGGAGGGCCGTAGAGACAGATTATCTGCCCCCTTAAATCGGGATTGAGCTGTTTTACCGCAAGATATTCAAGAAGGCGTTCCTTGACGTCCTCAAGTCCCTCGTGATCGGCGTCGAGAATCTTTTTAGCCGCCTTAACGTCGGTCCTGTCCTTGGTGGCTTTGTTCCAAGGCAATTCAAGGCATACGTCAAGGTAGTTGGACAGAACGGTCGCCTCTGCGCTTCCGAAGGGCGAGCGCGCAAGACGGTCGTTTTCCTTTAAGAGCTTTTTCTGAACCTCCTCTGAAAGACCTGCCTTCATTATTTTATCGTGGTACTCGTCCACTTCGCTCATGCCGCCTTCTCCGAGCTCTTCCTGTATCGACTTCATTTCCTCGCGGAGATAATACTCGCGCTGACCGCGGTTTATTCGCTCACGCGTTTTTTTATGAAGCTCGTTTTCAAGCTTTAAGAGGTCGATCTCATCCTCGGCGATCTCAAGCACCGCTTCGATTCTCTGATAAGGCTCGAAAATTCCGAGAACGTCCAGCTTGTCCTCGTATTTTACAAAAAGGTTGGACGCTATGACGTCTGCAAGCAGAGCGGGGTTTTTTATGGTTTTAAACGTGGGGATAATATTTTCCGTGGGGGGAGGGAGCAGCTTTGCCATTTGCGTTGCCGTTTGAGTAAGACGGCGGAGATACGCTTGATCTTTTACACTCGGGGTATCGGGCAGAGCTACGGTCTTGCAGATGACGTCTGCGGTGTTATACTTGCCCGTTTTGCGATAGGACGAAACTATAGCGCGTGACATTCCCTCGGCAATGCAACGAATGGTCTTTTCACCCGCGTTGATAAGCTGCTTGATCTTTATAACGGTGCCCACCTCAAAAAGCTGAGGCTCTCCCTCGGCGGGTCTTATGGGGACTGCGACTGCGTATTTTGAACCTTCAAACGCCTCGCGAAGTGCGTCGTGAGAGCCGAAGGCGTTGTCTCCGACTTCAAGATTGATTATCTCTCCGGGAAACGCTACCGTGGTGCTGAGAGCAACCAAGGGCAGAGAGAGTTTTTCTGCTTTAACCGTATATTCTGACATTAAGTATTCTCCAATCTTAGGGTATGTGCGTAATATTATATATGGATCGCCCGAGGGCGTATTTGCGATATAATTATACCATTATATCATTATAACACAAGCGATTAAAAATTTCCACCCTTTTTTTCAATTTTTACAATTTGTACAATTAATTATATAACGAATAAGCAAAAAAGGAGCCGAAGCTCCCGAAAAAGGTCGTTTTTTGATAAAAAAAGCACAACGAGCGGTTTTAAGTGCGCAGTGATATCATTAGATTGATATTTCGCCAAAAACCAGCAGGCTGTGCAGGAATAAGTAACCGACGCGGATCGGTGTTCTTATCGGGAATTATATTATACACCACTTGCCACAATTTGTAAATATCCATTTTGTACGATTTTTTGTCGTTTTTTTTTGTTGAAATAAATAGGTGGTAGATTTTTTTGCGATTTGTCGTAGTGGTTTTTGTTGCTTTTGTCCAAATTTGATTGTCGTAGTAAAAAACGATTTTTAAAAAGCCTTATTTTATAAGAGATTTTTGCAATTTCGAGGAAAATAGCTTTTCATCGAAAATTTTTTTCAAAAACTATTGACAAAAGCTTTTTTGCGTGATATAATGTTTCCCGTAACAAAGTGAAGTACCGCTTCCACCCTGCCGCGACGCGCGCAGCGGTCAATATTTTTCCTTTAAATAAGGTGTGTTGGGGTTTTATTTTGGGAAAGATCGGCGCGGGGCTTTACGTTCGGCGTTTTTTTTGACGCAAAAATCAGACGGATATTATAAACATATACATTTTGTTTTAATGGAGGTGTGTACCCATAGCAGCTAACAATTCAAAGGATACTCTCACTAACGAGGAAATAAATTTCCCTCAGATAAGAGTTATCGGATCCGACGGTGAACAGCTTGGCATTATGAGCTCAGAGCAGGCGCTTAAGATTGCATACGATAAAGGACTTGACCTTTGTCTTATGTCCGCGCAGGCAAATCCGCCCGTGTGCAAGATAATGGACTTTGGCAAGTTCCGTTTCGAGCGTGAAAAGCGTGAGAAGGAAGCCAAAAAGAAGCAGCAGGTGGTTGAACTTAAGGAGATCCAGCTTTCTCCCAGAATCGACACCCACGATTTTGAGACCAAGGCTAAGCAAGCTTGCAAGTTCTTAAGCTCGGGCAACAAGGTTCGCGTGGTCATGAGATTCCGCGGACGTGAGATGAGCCACATGGCAATAGGACGCGAGATAATCGACAAGTTTGCGGAGATCTGCTCGGAGGTTGGAACCGTTGATAAAAAACCTTCGGTTGACGGAAGAATTATGAGCATGGTCATAACCCCCGTTAACACCAAATCAGCAAAACAATAATTTGTAATTTTTTAGTATAAGGAGAATATAAAAATGGGAAAAGTCAAGACACACAAGGCTTCTGCCAAGAGATTTTCGGTTACCGGCACAGGCAAGGTTAAGATGAACCACTGCCACCACCGCCACAATTTGGGCCTTAAGACTCAGAAGAGAAAGAGACACCTCCGTTCGGGCGCTATCATGAGCGAGGCTATGGCTCCTAACATCAGAGTTCTCATCCAGAAGTAATTTGAAAAAGTAATCGAGAAAGGAAATAAGTAAAATGGCAAGAGTTAAGGGCGCTATGATGACGCGCAAGAGAAGAAAGAAGATATTAAAGGCAGCGAAGGGTTACTGGGGCGCAAAGTCCAAGCACTTCAAGATGGCTAAGCAGGCCGTACTTAAGAGCGGAAACTACGCTTTTGCAGGCCGTAAGCAGAAGAAGAGAGATATGAGAAGACTCTGGATCACCAGAATCAGCGCTCAGGCAAAGGTTTGCGGAATGAACTATTCCACCTTTATGAACGGTCTCAAGAAGGCAAACATCAACCTCAACAGAAAGATGCTTGCTGAGCTTGCAGTATCCGACAAGGCAGCTTTCGCAGCTCTCGCAGAGCAGGCTAAGGCAGCTCTTTAATCAAACCGAATACAAAACCCGGTAATGGATATTACTGGGTTTTTGTCATAGATAGGGATAAATAAATTTTGCCGAAGCAGGCAAAAAAGCAGATAAAATTTGCATAAAAAGCTCCATTTTTGGAGATTTTTGGTTGAAACGAGACTGAAGGGAGGCGGACTGCATAATGGATATGAGCAGAGAGACCGTAAGGTCACCGCAAAACAAATACGTCAGCCTTGCCAGAGGTCTGACCAATAAAAAGAACAGAGAAAACGAAAAATCGTTTCGCTTTGACGGGATAAAGCTTATGTGCGAGGCTATAAAAAAAGGTGTCGATATAAGATTTATTTTGGCTTGTGAGGGCGAGTGGAATACGGTGCTTGAAAAGGCTGAAAAGCTTTACGGAATAAGTGAAAACGATATAGAGTGCGCGATTATCGTCGTTGAAAAAACGCTTTTCGGGAGGCTCAGCGAGGAAATGGCTCCCGAGGGAGTGATTTCCGTGGCGGAGTATAAGGAAGAGCTTCACAGAGATGTGGCTTCGGAGGACATTTCGGCGTACGAAAATGATGAAAAAATACTTATTCTCGAGTCGGTGAGAGACCCGCAGAACGTGGGCGCTATAGTGCGCGCCGCCGCTGCCTTCGGTGTTGATCGCATACTTATGAGCCGCGATTGCGCGGACGTCTATAATTCCAAAACCATACGCGCCTCCATGGGCACGGTCTTTGGCGCAAGAGTGGACAAAGTCTCCGATCTGCCTTCGGCGATAAGAAATTTGCGCCATGGCGGAAGAAGGGTCTTTGCCGCGGCTCTTGAGCGAGATTCGGCAAAGCTCGGTGAACTTGAAATAAGAGCAGGTGATTGCGTGGTCATCGGCAACGAGGGCCACGGACTTACCGCCGAAGCTCTGAATGAATGTAACGGAACCGTGTTCATTCCTATGGCGGACGGAGTAGAATCTCTTAATGCCGCAACTGCCGCCGCCGTACTGATGTGGGAGTTTTTCGGTTCGGGAAAGATCGGGAGGTAGGTTATGAGCAGTACGTTAAAATGGATATGGCTTGCGGAAAAGTGCGGTGCGGGAAGCACTGAGCTTTTGAAGCTTATCGAAAAGTTTGACGGCATAGACGATATTTTTGCCGCCGATTACGACGCTTACCTTGAAAGCGGAGTCAGCGAAAGACTTTGCGAGGATCTTTGCGACAAGAGTACCGATAAGATGGTCAAGATCCTCGGATACTGTCAGACGGCGCACGTCGGCGTGCTTACCTACGATTCCGAAAGATATCCCGTAAGCCTCAGGTCGCTGAAGGATCCTCCCGCGGTGCTTTATTACGTCGGAGAGCTTCCCGACCTTAATAAAAATCTCTGCATTTCGGTGGTAGGCACCAGAACTATAAGTGAATACGGAATGCGCGCGGCGTATAAAATAGCCTACGAGGTCGCATCCTCGGGCGCAGTGGTCGTCAGCGGAATGGCGCTGGGGATCGACGGAATCGCCTCCTGCGCGGCTATCGCTTCGGGAGGAATCACCGTGGCGGTAATGGGTTGCGGTATAGATATAGTCTATCCGAGATCGCACCAAAAGCTTTGGGAGAATATAAAGCGCAGCGGCGCGATCATTACCGAATTTGCTCCCGCAACCGAGCCTCGCGGAATGAATTTTCCCATAAGAAACAGAATAATCAGCGGACTCAGTCAAGGAACCGTAGTGGTCGACGCAGACCTCGACAGCGGAGCTATGATAACCGCCAAAACGGCAATATTGCAGGGACGCGACGTTTACGCCGTTCCCGCAAATATCGGTTCCGATAATTCCTCGGGAACCAACAGCCTTATTCGCGACGGTGCTCAAGCAGTGCTTTGCGGTAACGATATTATCAGAAATTATGCATATATCTACCGAGACCGTCTCAACATGGTAAGGGCCGTCGGCGCGGAAAAGCGTTCGGAATTTGATCCCGAAGCCGTAAGCCGAATGGGAGTTACCTATAAGGTGTCCGATTCGGGTGCAAGAAGAGGCGCGGGCAAGACCGATGCCGATAAGGTTGATAAAAAACAAAAGTCCTTGAAGAAAGAGAACCCCTCTTATGTCAAGGAGAAAAAGAAAGCCGAAATTCAAATTTGCGAGAATAGCGCAAGTGAGGTCACTGCCGCAGAAAAGAATACGGGAGGAGACAGGTCGGCTGAAATACTTGAAAAATTAAGCGAAAAGCAAAGAAAAATATTTGATGAGATGCCTCTTGACAGAGCCGTCACCGTAGATTATCTCACAAAGACGGGCTTTGCTCTCGGAGAAGTGATCTCAGCGCTTACCGTTCTTGAAATAAAGGGACTGGTATCGTCGCTTCCCGGCGCTTTATACGTTAGAAAATAATTGAGTAATAGTTTGAAAGGATATATATAGTTAATGGCAAATCTTGTAATAATGGAGTCACCCTCCAAGGCAAACACGGTAAAGAGCTATCTCGGCTCAAACTATAAGGTCATCGCGTCGGTAGGACACGTTCGCGACCTGCCCAAGTCCACCCTCGGTGTTGATATTGAGAACGGCTTTGAGGCTCACTACATCAACATCCGCGGCAAGGGAGATATCATCAAGGAAATCAAAAAGGAAGCGAAAAACGCAAATAAGATATTCCTCGCGACCGACCCCGACCGCGAAGGCGAAGCTATTTCATGGCATCTTGCAACCGCTCTCGGGATCCCGCTTGAAAAGACCCAGAGAGTTACGTTTAACGAGATCACCAAAAACGTGGTCAAGACGGCTATAAAAAAGCCCAGAAACATCGATATGAGCCTTGTAGACGCTCAGCAGGCAAGAAGAATACTTGACAGAATAGTAGGTTATAAGATCTCCCCTCTGCTTTGGAAGAACGTGAAGAGCGGTCTTTCCGCGGGACGCGTCCAGTCGGTAGCTACGAGAATAATCGTTGAGAGAGAAGAGGAGATCAAGAGCTTCGTGCCCGTTGAATATTGGACCATTGAAGCTACTCTTATCACAGAAGACGGCAAGAGCTTTGCGGTCAGATTTTTCGGCGATGAAAACGGAAGGATCGAGATTGGAAACGAGAACGAAGCTATGGCTGTCGTCAATACGGTCAACGGAAAGGATTTTGCGGTTAAGTCCGTAAAGAGATCGGTTCGTCATAAGGCGCCCCAGCCTCCCTTTACTACCTCCACTCTTCAGCAGGAGGGTTACAGAAAGCTTGGATTCCAGTCGCAACGTATTATGAGAGTTGCTCAGGAGCTTTACGAGGGAATCAATCTCGGAAGCGAAAACGGCGGTGTTCAGGGTCTTATTACCTATATGCGTACCGACTCTCTCCGTATTTCAGCAGAGGCTCAGGATGCGGCAAGAGCTTATATTGCCGATAAATTCGGTGATAAGTACAACACCGCAGAACCCAGAACCTTCAAGTCAAAGTCGGGTATTCAGGACGCGCACGAGGCGATCCGTCCCTCTAACGTTGCCCTTGAGCCCAAAAAGATAAAGCCCTATCTTACGAGCGACCAGTATAAGCTTTATAAGCTTATCTGGGACAGATTCGTGGCAAGCCAGATGGAATCCGCAGAGCTGGCTACTCTTAACGTTGAGGTAGAGAGTGCGGGATATATCTTCCGTACGGGCGGATATACGGTTACCTTCCAAGGATATATGGCTGTATACGAGGATGCTGCCGACGAAAGCTCGGCAGAGGGAGAAGAGCAGAAGAATGCAAAGATCCCCGAAATGAATGAGGGTGACAGTCTTGATCTCGATCGTATCGATCCCTCCAAGCATTTTACCGAGCCTCCCGCAAGATTTAACGAAGGTTCTCTCGTCAAGTTCCTTGAAGAAAAGGGAATCGGTCGCCCCAGTACCTTTGAATCGACGATAACCACTATTATTTCGAGAAACTATGTGAAGCGCGATGGCAAGAGCTTGGTTCCCACTCCTCTCGGAGAGATCACGACCAAGCTTATGAAAGAGAACTTTGATACGATAGTTGACTACGAGTTCACCGCGGAAATGGAAAATAAGCTTGACGCCATAGAGAAGAGCGAACAGACCCTTAAAGCGGTTCTTGAGGATTTCTGGGGGGATTTTTCAAAGCAGCTTGAGGTCGCTACCGAAAAGCTTGCCGAGACCAGCATCGAGCTTCCCGTTGAAGAGACTGATATCGTCTGCGACAAATGCGGAAGTAAGATGGTAGTCAAGAACGGACGCTTCGGTAAATTCGCGGCTTGTCCCAACTACCCCAGATGCCGCAATACTAAACCTCTGACCGCAGCAAAGCCCGAAGAAGAGAACGAGGTCAAGGAAGAAGAAAAGAAGTCACCCGAAAAGAAGCTTGTAATTGCAGACTTTAAGTGCGATAAGTGCGGAGCCGATATGGTGCTTCGTACGGGTAGATTCGGAAGCTTCTACGCTTGCGCAAATTACCCTGCTTGCAAAAACACCAAGCAGAAAACCAAGGATATAGGCGTGCCCTGCCCCGAGTGCGGCGCGAAGATAGTAACCCGATACAGCAGAAGCAAGACTGCTTTCTACGGTTGTGAGAGATATCCCGAGTGTAAGTTCTCGTCGTGGGATATGCCCGTTGACAAGAAGTGCCCGCAATGCGGTAAGACCCTTTTTCATAAGAAGGGCAAGCCTCAGCTTATCTGTCACGATGAAAACTGCGGATATACCGAGCCTTACACAACGCCCGAGAAGAGCGAAGACGGTGAGGAAAACTGATATTTGACAATGGAAAATACTAAAACGATCAACGTATACGGAGCAGGCCTTGCGGGATGCGAGGCGGCTTGGCAAATAGCCAAAAGAGGTCTTAAGGTAAGACTTTTTGAGATGAAGCCCGAAAAATATACGCCCGCTCATCATAGCAGAGGATTTGCGGAGCTTGTTTGCTCAAATTCCCTTCGAAGCGACAGGGTGACAAACGGCGTAGGACTTCTTAAAGAGGAGCTTTACCGTATGGATTCGCTGATTATGGAGGCGGCTTACGCTACGAGAGTCCCCGCGGGATCGGCGCTTGCCGTTGACCGCGACCTGTTTTCGGCGTACGTTACGGAGAAGATAAAAAATCACCCCAATATCGAAATAATCGAAAAAGAGGTATCGAGCGTGGAGGATGGGGCTCTGACCGTTATTGCTACGGGTCCTCTTACCAGCTCACCGATGGCGGAGTATATCGAAAAGGAGCTGGGCCTTTCGGGACTTCACTTTTTCGATGCCGCGGCACCCATAGTCGACGCAAGCTCCCTTAATATGGACGTGGTCTACGCCGCGTCGAGATACGATAAGGGAGACGCGGATTATCTCAACTGCCCTATGAATCGAGAGCAATACGATGCCTTTTATAATGCTCTTATTACCGCAAAAGAAGCGGAGCTTAAGGACTTTGATCGCGAAATGCAGAAGGAGCTTAAGGTATTCGAGGGCTGTATGCCCGTTGAGGTAATGGCAAAGAGAGGATACGAGACGCTTTGCTACGGTCCCTTGAAGCCCGTAGGGCTTGTGGACAAGCGTACGGGCGAAGAGGCTTATGCGGTAGTGCAGCTCCGAAAGGAGAATAAAGAGGGAACGATGTATAATCTCGTCGGTTTCCAGACTCATCTCACTTTTTCGGAGCAGAAAAGGGTGTTTTCAATGATACCCGGACTTGAAAACGCGGAGTTTTTGAGATACGGAATCATGCACCGCAATACCTATCTCGATTCCCCGAAATATCTTAATGCGGATTATTCTATGAGGTCTAATCCCGATATTTTCTTTGCGGGACAGATGACGGGAGTTGAGGGATATATTGAGTCTGCCGGCTCGGGCTTCGTGGCAGGTGTTAATGTGGCTATGAGAGCTTTGGGAGAGGACAAGGTCATATTCCCCAAAACCACTATGATAGGCGCTATGGCAGAATATATAAGTTTTGGAAACGTAAGCGGAAATTTCGTTCCCATGAATGCGAATTTCGGTATAGTCGAGCCTCTCGGATACAGAGTAAAGGGCGGCAAGATCGCAAAATACGAGGTCATCGCGGCGAGAGCCCTTAAAGCACTTACCGAGTATTGTGAGAGACTTGGCGCGGAGAATTATAAAAAACGACTTGCAGAGGAAGCGGAAAATGCGGATAATAATTGACGTAATGAGCGGCGATAAGGCGCCTCTTGAAATACTTCTCGGTGTGGATCAAGCATCGAAGGAGGATTTTGCAAAAGACGTTGAGTTTACCGTAGTTGGTGATGAAAACGTTATAAAAAAACTTGCGGAAGAAAACGGTATTGACGTTTCAAACTACATAATAAAGCATACGGACGTCGTTCTCACTATGGAGGATGATCCCATGGCAATTATGAAGGAGAAAAAGAACTCGTCTTTGGGTCTTTCGCTTCAAGCTCTTGCGGCGGGTGAGGGCGACGCTCTCGTCAGCGCAGGAAATACGGGTGCGCTTTTTTCGGGTTCGTCTCTTATCGTCAAGAGGGTTGCAGGTATTCAAAGAGCGGGGATCGGCGCTATTATGCCTCTTACCTGTCCCGTAATGCTTATCGATTCGGGTGCCAGCGTAAAGCCCAACGAGGAGTATATGACGGGCTTTGCAGTAATGGGCAGCGCCTATATGAAGGCGATCTACGGAGTTGAAGATCCCCGTGTGGGACTTCTCAATAATGGTACGGAGGAGCATAAGGGTACGGAGCTTCAACAGGCGGCATATAAGAGACTTTCGGGAAGTAAACTCTTTAATTTCGTCGGTAACGTCGAGGGGAATTCGATGGTACTCGGCGGCTGTGACGTAGCCGTTACCGACGGGTTTACGGGTAACGTATCCTTGAAGTGCATCGAGGGCATGGGAAAACTCCTTTCAGCCGAGCTTAAGGCTATGTTCAAAGGCGGCCTTGGCGGAATCCTTGCATATCTGCTTATAAAAAACAAGCTCAAAGCTTTCAGAAAAAGATTTGACACCAAGGAGCACGGCGGTGCGCCTATTCTCGGATTGAGAAAGACCGTTATCAAAGCTCACGGATCTTCCGATGCCAAAGCGTTTTCAAGTGCTATCCGTCAGGCGGTCAACTGCGTGAACAATAACGTAGTTGGAATAATAGCCAAGGAAGCCGAAAAGATGGCAGAGGAAAGAGCCGCTTTGCGAGAAGACGGCTTAAAAGAATAATTTAAGTAAAAATTTAGAAAATGAGGTTTAATCAATGATGAACGGTCAGAGAGACAGACACGCGTTTGAAAACGTGATAGGCTACGCCTTTAAAGACGGTAGCCTTCTTGAGCGCGCCCTGACTCACTCGTCTTATTCAAACGAGTCGGGAATGAAGAATCATCATTTGTATTGCAATGAGAGACTTGAGTTCCTTGGAGATAGCGTGCTTTCGCTTATCACCAGCAACTATCTCTATAAAAAATTCACCGATTGTCCCGAAGGAGAGCTTACGAGAATGAGAGCCGAGGTGGTCTGCGAAAGAGCACTTTCGGGATATGCAAACTCAATAGGACTCGGGAAGTATCTTCTTCTCGGTGTAGGTGAGGAAAAAAATAACGGAAGAAACAGAAAGAGCATTCTGGCAGACGCTTTTGAGGCGCTTTTGGCGGCTATTTATCTTGACGCGGGCGAGAACGGTATGGAGACGGTTGAAAGATTTCTCCTCCCCTTTATAGCTAAAGAGATCGAAAATATCGGCAAGAGCAAGGGCTTTTCCGGCGACCCCAAGAGCCTGCTTCAGCAGTTCGTTCAGCAGGCGGAGGGCGATTTCCTTGAATATATCGTCGTAGGACAGAGCGGTCCCGACCATATGAAGACCTTTAAGGTCGAGGCGAGACTTAATTCCAACGTGATCGGTCGAGGCGAGGGAAGAAGCAAGAGAGAAGCAGAACAAAATGCCGCCAAGGAAGCCCTTGAACTGTTCAGCGTATTGCCCCACGAGGAAGCCTGAGGGATATGAGCGAAAAAACGAAAAAGCACAGAAATATTTCGATCTTTATCCCACACCTGGGGTGTCCCAACCTATGCGTGTTCTGCAACCAACGTTCCATATCGGGAAAACAAAAATTTGAATGTTCCTCGGTGGTGCGTGAGATAAACGAGGCTCTTGAGACTATATCGCCCGATTGCGAGGTCGAAATAGCCTATTTCGGCGGCTCCTTTACGGGAATTAACCGAGAATTGATGATCTATCTTTTGGACGTTGCGAAGGATTACGTTGAAAATCCAAGAGAGGGAAAAGCGCGGGTATCGGGAATAAGAATGTCAACGCGTCCCGACTACATAAACGACGAAATAATCGAAATACTTTCTCATTACCCCGTGAAAACCGTTGAGCTTGGACTTCAGAGCATGGACGACGAGGTGCTGTTGCGCTCAAAGCGCGGACACGCTGCCGCCGACGCCGAAAGGGCGTGTGAAATGGTAAAGGCGGCGGGATATTCGCTTATCGGTCAGATGATGATAGGACTTCCGGAGTCCAATCTTGAAAAAGAGCTTATGACCGCCGAAAAGATATGCAAAATGGGTGCTGACGGCGCGAGAATTTATCCTACGGTCACCTTCTTTGATACCGAGCTTGCCGAAATGGCAGACAGGGGAGAATACAAAATGCTTGACACGGAGGATGCGGTATACCGCTCGAAAGAAGTTTTGAAGGTTTTCGATGCTCACGGCGTTGAGTGCATAAGAATAGGACTTTGCGCATCGGATAACCTCGGAGACCTTGAAAAGGTCAAGGGAGGTGCAAATCACCCCGCCCTCGGAGAGCTGGTTCGCGGAGAGCTGTATTACGACGGTCTGCGTGAGATCTTTGCAAATAGGAGGCAAAAGAACAGTGCCGCGGGCAAAAGCTTTACGGTGACGGTGGGCAAGGGCGAGCTTTCTCTCGCAGTGGGACAAAAGGGAAGAAACAGAGAGCGAATTGTGAGAGAGTTCGGACTCAAAGAATTAAAATTTATAGAAACGTCACATTCGTCAGGCGTTACCGTTACGGAAATAGAATAATTGACATAAAAACAGACGGAGGATGTAATTTTGTATCTTAAGTCAATAGAATTGCAGGGTTTTAAATCCTTCCCCGATAAGACAAAGCTGGTCTTTGACGCGTCGGGTGAGGAGACGGGAACGGGTGTTACCGTCATCGTAGGCCCTAACGGAAGTGGAAAATCAAATATCGCAGACGCTATGCGCTGGGTCTTGGGTGAAATATCGTCCAAAACTCTGCGAGGCACAAAGATGGAGGACGTTATCTTCGGAGGCGCGGACAGCCGTAAGCCCATGGGATACGCCGAGGTATCGGTCACCTTTGACAATACCGAGGGCCCCTCTCATCTTGAATGTCCCTACGACGAGGTTACAGTAACTCGCCGTTATTTTCGCGCGGGCGAGAGCGAATATTACATAAACCGCCGCGCGGTAAGACTTCGCGACATTTACGAGCTTTTCCTCAACACGGGTATCGGACGTGACGGTTATTCCATAATCGGTCAGGGTCGAATCGCCGATATGGTATCGAGAAAGAGCGAGGATCGCCGTGATATCTTTGAGGATGCTTCGGGTATTGCAAAGTTCCGCCATAAAAAGAGCGAGGCGGAAAGAAAACTGAAGCAGACCGAAGACAATATGCTTCGTATTAACGACATATTTACCGAGGTCGCGTCACAGGTCGGCCCTCTTGAAAAGGAAAGCGAGAAGGCGAAGAAGGCTATCGAGCTTATGGAGATCAAAAAGAAGGTCGACGTTAGCCTTTGGCTCTTTGATACCGAAAAGTACCGCGCCGATATTGCCGCCGCGGAGGATGCTCTGCGCCACTCGGAGTTTGACCTCAAAAACGCGGAGGACTCAATGCAGTCTCTCGACGCGAGAAACGCAAAGCTTTACGAGGCAAGCCAGAACGGTAAGATCGCGCAGTCGCAGATACTTAACCTTATCAAGGAACAGACAAGCGAGATATTCAAGCTTGACAGCGAATTCAGAGTAAACGAGACAAATATCCGTCACACCGATGAGATGATCGAGAGCGCAAAGCAGACGCTTGGCGGCGCGGAGAGAAATCTTGCCGAGGAAAAGATAAAGGAAAAGGCTCAGGCTGATAAGATCGACGTGCTTGATAAAACGCTCGCCGAGACCGAAGGTAAGCTTGAGGAGACCGAAGACGCAATATTTGACGAAAAGTGCAATATAGATAAGCTGAATAAGGCGATAGATACCGCCTTTGCCGACATAAAGGAGGCAGAGGAGGCGGCAGTTGATATCAAGGTGCGTATTTCCGTGCTTGAAAACTCACGCGAGAGCGGAAGCGACCGAAACGCAGACATTCTTTCGGATATCGAGAGATACGGCGAGGAGGCCGCAAAGCTTGAAAAGGCGCGCGACGCAAAGCAGAAGACTGTTGACGAATACGGTGATTCTATCTCCGAGATAGACAAGGAATCTGCCGAGATCGACGCAGAACTGACCGAGCTTAATTCCGAGCTTGGCGAAAAATACGAGGAGCTTAACAACAAAAAGCTCCGTATGGAATCGATACAGCAGAGAATAAAGACCATCAAAGCGATGGAAGAGCAATTTGAGGGTTATAATAACAGCGTACGCTTCGTAATGAACAATTACGCGCAGGGGAAGATAACCGATCGCTTCGGTTCTCCCTGCGGTAAGATCTACGGCCCTCTTTCCAAGGTTATCAGCGTTGATTCGAAGTACGTCGTAGCCGTCGAGACTGCTCTCGGAATGAATCTGCAGAACATCGTCGTTGAGGACGAGGAGACTGCAAAATCCGCTATGTTCGCTTTGAAGAGAGCAGAGGCGGGCAGAGCTACCTTCTTCCCCGTGACAAGTATGAGGGCGCAGAGCGAAACTCCCGAGATGCGCGACGCGAGAGGATTTACGGGATATATCGGACGCGCGGATGAGCTTTGCGGAAGCGAAGACAAATTCCGAAGCGTAATAAGCTCGCTTCTCGGCAGAACTCTTATTTTTGATAATATCGATAATGCTACCGCTATGGCAAAGCGACTTAACTATAAAGTTAGAGTCGTTACTCTTGACGGTCAGCAGATAAACGCGGGCGGTTCCTTTACGGGCGGTTCGGTCAAGCAGAGCGGAGGAATCCTCTCGAGAGCCGACGAGGTAAAGAGACTGGAGGGCGAGGCAAAAGAGCTTGAAGCAAAGGTCAAAAAGCTCCAGAGCGAGGTTGCCGATGCCAAGGAGAGAATCGAGGACGTGACAGATCGCCGTACCGACCTTTCAGACCGCAAGGAGATCTTGAATATCCTTCGCAATACAGAGCTTCAGGGACTTGAAAAGATCACGGGTCAGTATGAGTCCAATAAGGCGCTTCTCGACAAGCTTAACGAGGACTACGAGCAGATAGTCAAGATGAGCGAGAGATACGAGGACGATCTTGCGGCTCTCAAGGAGGAAGAAGAATCCCAGAATAAGAGGGTTGAAGAGTTTACGGCAGTGCGCCTCGCAAAGCACGAGGAAAAAGTCGATGCCGAGGACAGACTCAAGGCTCTTGAAGACGAAAAGACCGCGCTGGTTATCCGCATAAGCGAGATCCAGAAGGATATTGAGACCGCAAAGGCACTCCTTGAAGTGTCTGTTGAGAGAATCCGAGTTTGCGGCGAGGATATCAAGGCGTCAAACGACAGGATCGAAAGCTACCGCGCGCAGATCGAGAATCTGACAGTAGCGCAGACCGAGAACAGAAAAAGATATACCGAGTGCCAGAAGGAACTTGACGATCTTAACGCAAAGCGCAGTGAGATCGAAGAGGGCAACATGGAGTTTGAGAAGAAGCTTAACGAGATCAACTCTATGATGCGAGACAAGATGGCAGAGAAGGAGCTTATCTTCCGAGTTCACACCACTAACGAAGCAAAGCTTGAGGGACTTCGTGAGAAGTACGATAAGGTATCGGGCAAGCTTTGGGACGATTACGAGCTGACGAGATCAGACGCGGTCGCCTTGAATTATCCTCCCGTTACCGCAGAAAACCGCGCAGAGTACGCAAAGACCCAGATAGAGTGTCAGAACAAGCTCCGTTATATCGGTCACGTTGACCTTGACGCAGTGAATAAGTACAAGGAAGTCAAGGAACGCTACGATTATATGAGCGAGCAGATAAAGGATCTTGAAAAATCCAAGAACGAGCTGACCGATATTATCGTCAAGCTTGAAAAGGAGATGAAGACGGCGTTCGTTACCGCCTTCGACAAGATCAACGAGAACTTCGGAAAGACCTTCTCGGAGCTTTTCGGCGGCGGTTCTGCCGAGATATATCTTACCGATCCGGAAAACGTGCTTGAAAGCGGAATCGAGATCAAGGCGGCACCTCCCGGAAAGATCATCAAGAATCTTATGCAGCTTTCTGGCGGTGAGCAGGCATTTATAGGCGTTGCGCTCTTCTTTGCGACACTTCAGGTCAATCCCACGCCCTTCTGTATCCTCGACGAGATAGAAGCGGCTTTGGACGAGGTCAACGTAGAACGACTTGCGCAGTACATAAAGCGTTATTCCGACGGAACGCAGTTTATTATGATAACCCACCGCCGAGGAACGATGGCGGCGGCTACCAGACTTTACGGCGTAACTATGCCCGAGCACGGAATTTCGAAGATACTTACTCTCGACGTCAAGGACATCGAGAAGCAGAAGGATGGTGAATGGAATGGCATTTTTGAGTAAGCTTTTTGGAAAAAAGGATAAGGACGAAGAAAAGATCGAAGAAAAAGCTCCCGTTGCCCCCGAGACCGAGGACGAGGATGAATTGACCGAGGAAGAGATCGCGGCGGCTGAAAGATTCGAAAAAGAAAACGCGGAGGAGATAAACAACTCCGATGCCCTTGAAATCGACGGCGAGTTTTCGGATTTTACCGTTTTCAAACAAGAGATGGAGGCTGAGGAGATA
Source organism: Eubacteriales bacterium (assembly GCA_045585895.1). Classification (GTDB taxonomy): domain Bacteria; phylum Bacillota; class Clostridia; order Oscillospirales; family CAG-272; genus SVTX01. Next base: position 7,547 of record JAZMZI010000119.1, on the reverse strand, counting down.
GAATCCGAGGAAGAAGCTCCCGTGGAAAACGAGGAAGAAGACGGCGATAAGCTTTCCTTCTGGGAAAAGCTTAAGGCAGGTCTCAGCAAGACTAAAAACGCGCTTTTCGGTTCCGTAAACGAGCTTCTTAAAAATTTCACCAAGGTGGATGAAGAACTTCTTGAGGAGCTTGAGGAGCTGCTCATTATGGCAGACGTCGGTGTCGGCGCTACCGAGGATATAATTGAGGAGCTTCGCGACAGAATAAAGGACGGCAGACTTAAGGAAAAGGATCAGGTGCTTGACACTCTCAAAGAGATCCTCGGCGAGATGATCGGTGAGCATCAGCCCTTGAAGCTTGAAAGCGCGCCTTCGGTTATTCTCGTTATCGGCGTCAACGGCGCGGGTAAGACTACCAGTATCGGCAAGATATCAAAGAGACTTCGACTTTCAGGCAAAAAGGTAGTAGTTGCGGCGGCTGATACCTTCAGAGCGGCGGCTATCGATCAGCTTGAGGTGTGGTGTCAGAGAGCCAAGGTCGATATCGTTAAGCAGAGTGAGGGAAGTGACCCTGCAGCTGTGGTATTCGACGCTATCAATTATGCCAAAAAGAAGGAAGCCGACGTGCTTATTATCGATACCGCAGGCAGACTTCATAATAAAGCGAACCTTATGAACGAGCTTGCAAAGATCAACAGAGTGATCGACCGTGAGTTGCCCGAAGCTTGCCGCGAAAACCTTCTCGTTCTCGACGCGACTACGGGACAGAACGCGGTCATTCAGGCAAAGGAATTCAGTAAGGCGGCAAATATTACGGGTATTACCCTTAATAAGCTTGACGGCACCGCAAAGGGCGGTATCGTAATATCCATCAAACGCGAGCTTGGAATTCCCGTTAAGTTCATCGGTGTCGGTGAGAAGATCGACGATATGCAGGAATTTGACGCAAAGCAGTTCGTAGACGCACTTTTTGAATAAAATTATGAAAATTGTATTAGCATCAAGAAATAAAAAGAAAATAGGCGAGCTTCAGACTCTTCTTTCACAGTATGTCGAGAATATCGAAATACTTTCCCTCGACGACGTGGGAATTTACGGCGAGATAGAGGAGGATGGCACCACCTTTGAGGAAAACGCGCTTATTAAGGCGCGCGTGGCAGCAGGGAGCGGATATATCGGTGTTGGTGACGACTCCGGTCTTGAAGTAGACGCACTTGACGGTGCTCCCGGCGTTTACAGCGCAAGATATGCGGGGGAGCACGGAGACGACGAGGCAAATAACGATCTTCTTCTCAAAAATCTTGAAGACAAGAGCGACAGAAGTGCGAGATTCGTTTGCTGTATCGCCTGCGTTTTTCCCGAAAGGTATGCCGCGGAACAGATAGTCGTCAGAGGCTGCGTTGAGGGCGAGATACTAAAGGAAAGACAAGGAAAGGGCGGATTTGGCTATGACCCGTTGTTCTACTTCCCACAGTTTGGAAAAACTCTTGCCGAGGTCACTCCCGAGGAAAAGAACAGCGTAAGTCACAGAGGAAACGCGATAAAGGCGTTTGCCGAAAAGCTGAAAGAGCTTAATATCAAATAATAACACATAAATCGGAGAAAAATATGATAACGTCTAAACAAAGAGCATATCTGCGCGGCTTGGGTCAGTCCTGCCCCGCAATTATGCAGATAGGAAAGGGCGGAATTACCGAAAATCTTATCAAAACGGTATCCGATGCCCTTGAGGCGCGTGAGCTTGTCAAGCTTACCGTGCTTGAAAACAGCGGAGAAGAGCCTCGCGCGGTGCTCGATGCGCTTTGCGAAGCCCTTGGAGCAGAAGGCGTTTCCTGCGTAGGCAGAAAGATCGTCCTCTACCGCGAGTCACAGGACAAAAAGACGATCGTCCTTCCCAAATGATATGTTAAGAGTAGGCATTTACGGTGGCGCTTTTGCGCCGATACATATTGGTCACGTTGCGGCGGCAAAGGCTTTTATGGAGCAGATGTGGCTTGACGTTCTTTTCGTCATTCCCACGGGAACAAGTCCTCACAAGGAAATGAGCGGAGGCGCAAGTGACGCAGACCGATTGGAAATGTGCAAAAGAGCCTTTGCGGGCGTTGAGGGAGTGATCGTCAGCGATATGGAGATAAGACGGCAGGGCAAAAGCTATACCGTTGATACTCTTCGCGAGTTGACCGCCCCCGACCGCAGACTTTTTCTGCTCTGCGGCACCGATATGATACTTACCCTTGACAAGTGGCGCGAACCGGATGAAATATTCAAGTTGGCGTATCCCGTCTATATCCGACGAGAGGAAGACGAGAATCTTGATGAGTGTCTGGTTCAGAAGGTTACCGAGTACAGAAATAAGTACGGCAAAAATGTGGTGAGAATTCAAGCGCCTGCCATCTGCGTCTCGTCCAGCCAAGTGCGGGCGATGATATCAAACGGTGCGGACATATCGCGCTTGGTGCCCGAAGGGGTTGCCGAGTACATCAAGGAAAAGGAGCTTTACAGAGTATGAGTTTCAGCGAACAACAGTTGAATTTGCTTCGCAATACTGTAAAAGAAAGGCTTTCTTCCTTCAGGTACGAACATACACTCGGAGTTGAAAGAATGGCGGCAATACTTGCAAGGCTATATTGCCCCGAAAAGGAATCAATGCTCCGCGCCGCGGCACTTCTGCACGATATTACCAAGGAAAAAAGCTTAAACGAGCAAATGGAGATATTCGAAAAGAATAAAGTTGTACCCACCGAGGAGCAGTTGTCCGTTCCTCCGACACTTCACGCGCTTACCGCCCCCTTGGTGATCCCGGAGGAATATCCCGAATACGCCGAGGAAGAGCTTTTGAACGCGATAAGATACCACTCTACGGGCAGAGAAAATATGACCTTGTTGGAAAAGATAATTTTTTTGTCCGACTACATTGAGGATACGAGAAAATTTGAGGACTGTATCGCATTGCGTGAAGAATTTTTTGCGGCAGAGCCTCAAGAAATGAACGCTGTCGAAAGAATAAGGCATTTAAACAAGGTTTTGCTTCATTCTATAGAAATTACCGTCAGCGACCTTTGCGAAAAGGGAAAAACTATTGAAAGCAACACTCTCCGCGCAAGAGAGAGCCTTATGCGAGAGTTGGATATTTGAGAAAGGAAAAAAACAATGGAAGAGATCAGAAATGAAGAAATAAAGTCTCTTGTGGGCGCTACTCCCCGTGAACTTGCGGACGCAATCGCAGAGATACTTGACAACAAAAAGGGAAAGGATGTAAAGGTCATCGAGGTTGGCGACAAGACCATAATCGCAGACTATTTCGTTCTTGCAAACGGTAACACCAACACTCACGTCCGCGCGCTTGCAGACGAGGTGGAATACAAGCTCGGATTGGCAGGAGTTGATCCCATAAGAGCCGAGGGTAAGGACGGCAACAACTGGCGCGTTCTTGACTACGCAAGCGTCCTCGTTCACGTTTTCGACAGAGAGGCAAGAGAATTTTACAATCTCGATAAGCTTTATACCGATTTTGAGTAAGATCAAAAAAAGAACCGCCGCGGCGGTTCTTTTTTTGTTATTTTAGAGCGTTCTTATCTGCAAGTGTCATTTTGTATTCAAGGTTTTCTTCTTCAAAATGATAGAGAAGGAGCGATCCGTAGGCGTCTTCGTCGTAATTGACGTCACCGACGTAATGAACGTCGAGAAGCACCGCGATAACGGTGTCGTCGATAACCACGTCGTCAAAAATAAATTTGCGGTAGTTGTAAAGTGTCTTTTTGTGAGAGATCGGGTCGAGAGAGGGCATAATGCGCGCGTAACGCACTGCCGATTCGGTGTTGCCGTCGTTATCGTCCTTGTTTTCGGGAGTGAGGTCGTACATTATTCTCAGAGATACCGAGTAGACTTCATCGTCACGAGAGGGAATTTCGGGCAGAAAATAATCGTCCTTGGTGTGCTCGAGAGTGCTGTTGTTGTAGCTGAGAATGACTTGAAGCTGTTGGGCTTCCTCTATAAATACCGCGCCCTCGTTGGCAAAATAACCGTAGTTTTTGTCCTCTCGGGTGTATTTTCCTTGATCCTGATAATAGATGGTAAGATCCTTTCCGTGTTCAGCATAAGCCTCGCAGAGCGTTTCGTTGGGAGTCAGAGTTTTGACCTTTGAAGGCACTATTTTGCTGTCGATTATTCTGAAAGCAAGAATTCCGATGACCGTTATAACCAAAAGGGAGACCAGTCCCTTGAAGATAAACCCCGCAATTCTCCAACCGTATCTATTCTGTGGCATTTCTATATCCTTTCAATTTCGATTATTGCATATTCTTAAGTCTGTCAAGTGCGTTTTGCAGAATTATCTGCGCCGAAAGGGTGTCTATGACCTGCTTTCTTTTTGCGCCTCGCGTATCGGTCTCGTTGAGGTAACGGGACGCTGCCATAGTAGTCATTCTTTCGTCCATCATAACGATGGGCAGGGATGATAAGCTCTCGTCTTCCGCCATGATCTCGCCTAAGATCCGAGCGAATTTTTCTGCGTGCTCGGCACGGGGGCCGTGGCTTCCGTCCATATTGATAGGGAGACCGACCACTACGCCGCCCGTGATATTTTCTTCCTTGATTATCTCGGCGATCTTAGCCGCGGTCCTCTGCATACCGCCCACGCTTATCTGATAAAGCCCCGACGCGACTATCCTGTTTTTGTCGCAGGTTGCAAGTCCCGTTCTTTTATCGCCGAAGTCGATACCGATAAGTCTTCCTTGTGTCTTTAATAATCTTTGCATTTTTCCCTCAATAAAATTTGAAATCTACGCTGGTGAGCTTAATGAGAAGCTTCATACTGTCGGGCTGTATCTTTGCCTCGTGCGCCGCCTTGTTACGGTGCAATTCACCGCATTTGGTGCATTTATGAATGATAACGTAACCCTTTTTTGAATCTGTCACGACCTTTACGGGCTCCATTGGGGCGCGGCACTCGCAGGCTCTGTCGCCGGGATTTACGTCGACGTGAAGTGACCAGAGACAAAACGGGCAATGGTTGCGTGACGTATAGCCCAGTGGTTCCACTTCCTTACCGCAATGAGCGCAGATAAAGCCGTTATCGTTTTTCGTAAATCTTTTCTGTTCCATATTATCTGATCTTTACCGTCTCGCGGGGCTCGACCTTGACCGTCTTGTCGCCCGATATAAACCATACCGTAAGCGCGGAGGGGTTATATACCATTTTGCCGTTTGCGGAAAATTCAAGCGAGCGATATGCCTCAACGTATTCGTATACCTGCATATTGTTTGCGTACCATACGTCGTCGCGGTTGCCAACCATCTCGGCAAATTTTTCAATAACCTCCCAGTTGTCGTTCGCTTCAAATTCGTATGTGTGACCCCAGAGGTAGAAAAGCTTGGGATTGGGGTGCCTCGGAGTTTCGTTCAAAAATCTATCAACCAATTGCATAAGCTCGGGAGCATTGTGGTGACAGGTTGCAGGAAGAGTGAGCCAACCGGTGGGGATATCGAAGTTCTTAGTAGATCCGGTGGTTCTCGCGTAAAGAATGCCGCACTTGCGAAGAATATCAACGACCGCGCTGCTTGTAGTACCGAAAGGATAAGCGTGACCCTTGACGATAACGCCGAACATTTCTTCAAGCACTCGTCTGTCCTCAACGATTTCATAAGCCACCATTTCTGCGGGTAACTTTTCAAGGAAGGGGTGGCTATATCCGTGTGTCGCTATCTCGTGTCCGTTTGCAATGGCTTTTGAATAGACCTCAAGTGCCTCGCGGCGCGCCATTCTGCGGTGTATCTGACCTTCTGCGTAGCTTCTTTCATCCTCTTCAAAGGAGTAGCTGTTTAAGTTGAAGGTGCACTTGATGCCGTATTTATCAAGTATTTCGATCATTTTTATATCCTGCTGAACACCGTCGTCGTAGCTGAGGGTGAGAGCCTTGTTTTTCCCTTCGGGAAAAAGCATAAAGTTAGTCATAATTTTTGTTCCTTTCAAATTTCTATTTCAAACATTCTTGCTTGATAGTCTTCGGTAAATTCTATTTCAAGTCTGCCGTCGGTAAGGCGGTAATTCAGCGTATTGCTTGCGGGATAGGCTACCCTTGCGCTCTTTGGCGAGGTGCCGTCAAGCGGAATAGTTACGTTTTTCTCACCGCCGAGATTCCATACGGCGAGATAAAGCTTGTCCTCGGTAATAAGTCCCGATGCCACAAGGGCCTTGCCGAAGTTGGTAAATCCTATCGGCATATAGGGGAGGGCGGTTTTTTTCGCCTTGCGGATGCTGTTGTAATAGTCCACGCCCTCTTTAACGAGCGCGATTTTTTCTTCATTTAAAAGCTCCAGATGGCTTGCCAGATGCATTCTGCCAAGGAAGCTGTTTATCATATTCATAATGATCTGCTCATCGGAAACGTTGGCTTCTACCCATTCCTTCGTTGCCGAAAAGCCGTCTATCCACGTATCGATGGGATAGCTCCATACCGCAGCCTGCTCTGGAAGGACAGCCGAGGCGATATTGCCCGCGATATAGGGATATTTTTTGTATCTGACCTGATCCGAGGTCGAGACGATAGAGAAGTGAGACAGGGTCTCGTAGTCCATTCTCATGCCGCCCGAGGAGCAGGTCTCAAAAAGAACGTTCGGAAATCTTTCGCGGATACAGTCTATCCAATCGAGATAGGCTCTCGCCGCGCTCTCAAGTCCCTCCGAGGGAGTCAGTGCGTCGATATCGGTGCCCCAAGCGCAGTCCTGATTGTAGTCGAGCTTTATGTATTCCGCGCCGAGGTCTTCAACCATATAGCGGATAGATTCGGTGAGATACGCCACCACCTTGGGGTGACGGAAGTCAAGGAATCGGCGGTTGTGAACAACTATTGGTCTGCCGTGACGGCAAAGGAAGCAGGTATCGTCGTTATAGTAATTGATTATTTCCGATTTCCAGCCTACGCTTTCGGGTTCTATCCAAAGTCCGGGCTTCATTCCAAGCGACTTGATATAATCAAGGGTCGCCTTGACTCCGTGTGGAAAGCGAGCCTTACTCTCTCTCCAGCCGCCTACGTAGTGATAGATCTCGGCAGGAGAGCATTCGTCGTGCCAGCCGCAGTCGATAACGTAGTATTCTACTCCCGTTTTTGCCACGACGGGCGCGTATTTTTTTACGTTTTCCTCGCTGGGGCCGTCCCAGGAAAGGTGCATATATTCGTTGAATATGGCGGGAAGGTTTTCGTCGGACACGCATCTGCCCGCAAAGCCTCGGCGGTGCTTGGTCATCTCGCAGAGAACGTCGTTCAGTTCCTTGCCAAAGGCGAGAGAGACGCTGACGGTCTCGTATACCTCGTCGGGGATAAGTTCCTTGCTCCAGCCGCCGTTTGTAGCGTTAGCGCCGCCCATGTAGAGATAATAGCATCCGGGAACAGCGCCTATTTCGTAGTACCACGAATTATTGCTCTCGATCTGGAACATCATCATTTCACAGTTATGCTTATCGTGAATGATGCCTTGGGGCAGAGCCTCCTTGGTAGACCAGCTACCCACGTTGCAGAAGCTTATCTTCTTCTGGTTCTGTGGAGAATCAAGGAAGAAGCCGAGATCGG
>JAZMZI010000118.1:0-8532 GCA_045585895.1 Eubacteriales bacterium | reverse complement strand
TTTCGCCTCTGCGGAGGCGACCAACGCTCCGCGCGTTGGATCAGCGGTCGCTTTTTGAGAAAAACTGCAAACTCGCAAGCGAGATTTGCTCGAGTTTGCAAGCAAACTCTGCGACGTAAAAACTTTTAAGAAGGCTTCGCCTCTGAATTAAAATATTCAAATATCTTTTGGGCATCCTTCTCGCCGATGCCCTTTACCGCCGCAAGCTCTTCAATCGTCGCGGTCTTGATCTTCCCAATTCCGCCAAAGGCTTTCAGCAATATTTTCGCCTTCGCATCGCCGATGCCCTCGATCTTCGTCAGCGAGGATTTTGTGAGGGTCTTTCGCTTTGCGCTGTCCATCTTTGAGACTGTAAAGCGGTGGACTTCCTCCTGAATTTTATATATAAACACGAAAAGCGCGTTTTCCTTGGCTATGCTTATTTCCTCCGAGTCGGTACATAGCGCGCGGGTCTTGTGGTAGTCGTCCTTGACCATTCCGAAAACGGGTATATCCAGCTCCATTTCGCGGAGCAAATCACGCACGACCGAAACGTGTCCTCTGCCGCCGTCAAGCAAAATCAAATCGGGTAGTTGCGCAAAGGATCCGCTCTCGTCCTCAAGATGAGAAAGCCGACGGTAAAGCGCCTCTCTCATACTCCGATAATCGTCGGTGCCGTCCTTGACCGAGGCAATTTTGAAGCTTCTGTAATCGCTCTTTTTGAATTTCGTGCCGTCGGTGACTATCATTCCCGCGGTGATATGCTCGTGACCGAGATTGGAAATATCGTACGCTTCGATCCTTTCGGGATAGGTCTCCAGATTCAAAAGCTCTGCAAGACGGAGAAGTATCTTTTCGTCCTTTTCCGCCTCGGCGCGGTAATTCCTTGCCCTCTCGGCGGCATTGTCGCGCACCATGGCGCAGAGAGTCTTATTCTCTCCCCTTTCGGGGGTTCTTACCGTGACCTTTCTGCCCGCGATCTCGGAAAGATAGGTTGAAAGAGTCTCTGTTTCTTCGTCCTCAAGAGTAAAGGACAAAAGTATGCTTCGGGGGATATATTCCCTTACTTGATAAAGCTCGCAAATAAATGCGGTGATATTCTGCTCGTCCAGTATTCGGTCAGTGCCGAAAACGAATTCCTCCTTATCGGAGACCGCTCCTTCGCGTATGAAGAACACAGATACAGATGAGCAGACGTCGTCGTTATAAAGACCGATAATATCGTGCTCCGTATCGGAGGGGGCAACAACCTTCTGCTTCTGACCGAGACGGTCGAGAGCGGCTATGGTATCACGGCATTTTGCCGCAAGCTCGTATCTCTCGTTTTCCGCGTGGTCGTACATTTTTTCGGTCAGCTCGCGCTTTACCTGCGCAGTATTTCCACGCAAAATATCCGACGCGTGCTTTATCTTTTCAAGATATTCGTCAACGTCAACGTTTCCGTTACAAACTCCGCAGCATTTGTTCATCTGATAATAGATACAAGGGCGTTCACGTCCGATATCCTTGGGAAATTTTCGTGTGCAGGTAGGGAGACCGAGAATTGCCGACAGCGTATTGATTACCGAGAAAACGGTACTCGTTCCCGAATATGGCCCGAAATATTTTCCACTCTCGCCTCTCGTTCTCGTCATAACCAGCCTTGGATACAACTCGTCGGTTATTTTGATATAGGGATAGCTTTTCGCATCCTTGAGTCTTATATTGTATTTGGGATTGTATTGCTTGATCAGCGTATTTTCAAGGGAAAGCGCTTCGATCTCGGTGTCGCAGACGTAGTAGTCGAAATCCTTGACGGATCTGACCATTCCCGCGGTCTTGGCATTCTTCTCGCCGTTTTGAAAATACTGTGACACACGGTTTTTCAGCTTTCTCGATTTGCCGACGTAGATCACCTTTCCCTGAGCGTTCTTCATTATATATACGCCCGGACGCAAAGGCAGAGAGTTCGCCTTTTCAAGCAGTATCTTCAATTCATCTTCCTTGATAGGCATAATTTTACTCCCTTCTTTACGATTTAAATTTTGATTTGGAGGGGGACGCGGGGGATGCGTGCCTTCGGCGACCTGCTTTTTTTGAGAAGAAAGTATGCAAAGAAACTTTCCAAAAGAAGGATGGCTTTTTTGGTGGCGCGGACAAGAAATGAAAGTATAAATCCACCGCTTATTTTGAATGGGGAAAAACAAAAAGTGCGGAGGTCAGCAAGATCTCCGCACTTTTTACGCAATACTACAAATATTCTATTATTCGTTGAATCCCGAATTAACGAGGGAAACAAGACCGTTAAGCGCCGCTTCCTCGTCCTGACCGTCTGCAATAAGCTTAATGGTCATACCCTTGGCAATACCAAGGGAAAGGACACCAAGAAGACTCTTGGCGTTTACCTTGCGGTCGTCCTTCTCAACGAGAATGGTAGACTTATAGCTGTTAGCCTTCTGAATAAAGAAAGTAGCAGGGCGAGCGTGAAGACCGCTTGCATTAGTAATAACAACGTCACGAGTTTTCATCCGATAATACTCCTATATGTAGGTTAAAATTAACTATCAAATTGACGGTCAAAATTATTTTTTGACACAATCAGATATCAATAGTATAACAAAAAAACGAAGTAAAATCAAGAGTAAAAACTATATATTTTTGATGCAAAATACAGAATAATTTAGGGCATTTTGCACAACAAATCACTACAAATCATAGGGATTCAAAAAATTATTGAATGGGTACGATATCCGTAACGGTAATGGTAAACACCGCTTTTTCGGTATAGACCTCAACCGTACTTCCCTTTGTGAAATTCATCTCACCCAAAGAATAGTAATTACCCGAGCTTACGGCTCTTGCTTCCGCGCTCAATTTGAGAGCGCCCGAAAAATCAACTTTTTCGTAATCGGTAACGGGCAAAGTAGTCGTTCCGCTTTCATTACTCTTAATATTTACGATAGCTCCGCTTTCGTTAACGGGGCAGACGTATCCGAACAACTCACCCGTGGAGGCGAGATACACTCCGTCCTCGTCGTCAATATAGGAGGTCAGGCTTTTGTAATCGTTGCAATCGAAATACACCACGAACTCCGAATCGTCCTTTAGATTTGGGGTAGTAACGCCGTCGTAAAGACGGTACGCAAAGGTCGCAACGAGACAAAGCACGAGAAGGATGATAACGACGTCAAGAGGGTTTATCTTTTTTCTTTGTTTCTTTTCGTTCGTCATATCACTTTCCTCCTTCCTCGTTTGCAGATTTTACGGAACGGTCAAGATCGTTAAGCTCTACCACGGTACAGTCAAACGCTTCTCCGTTCTCGATGCGAAGCTTATAGCTCTGACCTACCGCCAGCTTAACGTCACCGACGGAATAACCGTCCTTTTCCTTATATTTTACGGTGTTCACCACGGTTATGACCGCAATCCCCTCGGTCTCGGAAACTCCCGCGCTCTTCACCTTTCCGAAATATTCAAGACTGCCTTCAACGTCGTAATAAACGTTCTTTTGAACGAGAGAGTCGCCCATTGCGAGATAGTCGTCGGCGCTTACCGCAACCGTATACTCAACCTCCGCGGTCTCGTAATCCACCGCAAAATATCTGAAAGCGTAGTATCCGCCCACCACTGCTCCCGCAAACAGTGCTACGAAGAGTATGGCAATCAGAATATCGACCGCAACGGGAAGTCTCTTTCTCGCCGTTGAACGAGCCTTAAAAGTCTCTTCATTCTTTTTTGGCTTTTGAATATTTATACCGGTCAGCTGCGCGTTGATACCTCCCGATTTTTCGGCGTCCGCGCGCTTCAGATCCCTTTCGATCTCGTTCTTGTCGTAATTTTTAATATCAGGCATAATAATTATCCCTTTCTGATTTATACTATTTGTGGAATATCAGCTCAACGTCAAAGCTGTCCGACTCTGAGGCAAGGTAAGAATTATTCTTATCCGAAACCGCTCTTCCCTCTCTTACGTAGCCTGCAAGAACTCCTACCGTTGCCCAGAACAGATAGAGCATTCTGGCATCGTTCCAAAGGCAGTTTATTACTCCGAAAATCAACGCGCCTATGAGTCCGCAGCTTACGGCAAGTGCGTTGATCCTAAGCTCCTTATCCTTTGCTACCGCAAGAAATCCAAAGCTGTTTTTCAGTATCAGACCGAGGGTGAGGAGCAGAGTAACAAGTCCTCCAAAACCCGACCAGCAGGCTACCTGAAGCCAGAAGCTTCCCGAATCCTCAGCACCTTTGGACGCAACGCTCAGATAAGGCTCGATAGCCGTCTTAAAGGCGTGATCTCCCGCGCCTATTCCTCCGACATCCTTCAGTATTTCAACCGTGCTCTTACCAATTTCTATATGATAAGCGCCCTCGGGGAAGGATATGGGCATAAACTCACTTACCTTTTCAAGAAAAGCGGGGATATCGACGTGCGCGGCAAGATACGGGAACAGAACCGCAAAAAAGCCTATAGGCAATAACATCACTATCACTACGTTGAAAGTCTTGTGGGAGCAGAGCACCCAGAAGATGCAGATCTCAAGCAATATGGCAATCAACGTTTCGTATGTTCCGTAAACGAAACAAGCGGATATCACAATGATAGAGATCAATAATAATCCAACGATATTCTTTACCTTTTTCTGCTTTGCCATAAAGGCCAAAAGCATGGGGAAAGAGAGAATGGCAAGCACGCTGAACACGGCGGCGCTGTCAACTATATAAAGATTATTTCCTTCAAGAATAGGCTGAACGTAATCGCGGATCGAATATGTAACTCCGTCCACCACTCCGTCGTAAAACACGTTGAACAAGCCGATCGCCGCAAGAATGGTAAACGAAACGCCCAAAATATTCACGAAGGAATTTAAAAGTCTTTTTCCGCGGATGAGATTATAAGTCGTGAAAAACGCGCCGATAATTATTACGCAGGCAAAAACCGAATCGGCAAAGGTTATCAGTCCTCCGCCCGAAAAGCTTCCCGAAACGAAAACGAATCCGCAGAAAATGAGAACGATAAGCTCTTCAAGACAGAAATCAAACACCCTTCTTCTCTTCATGACCTTTGAAATATAAGAGGACACGGTAAGAAGCACCATTACGGCGAGGAATACCTCGGAGAACGGTACGTACTGGAGGAAGGGTACGGCAACCAGCGTCAGCGCAACGCCCGACTCGGGATTGGCGGATATGAGACAGAATACCGCTATAACGCCGAACACTGCAAATATGTACGCGGGGTGGACGAAGTACGTCGTTCCCGCGAGCAAGAGACCCAACGAAGCGGAAATGAGCATATGGACCGCACCGCCGAGTCTTTTACCCGATTTCAGCTTTTCCTCGGGAACCGCAAAGAACGAAAGAACTATATCCTTCAAAAAATCGCTTTCGGACACCTGCGTCAAAAAGGATCTGGTGGAGACCGTCATAGGGATAGCGCATATCGCGATAATTATCGACGTTATCAGCGCGCTCTCACCGTGACTGTTGGAATCTCCGAGAAGGATAGGTATAAAGTAAACGAAGACCGACGCCGTTCCGTAAACCAGAAGGAGCAATCCGTAAACGCCGAGACTCAGATTGGCAAAATAACTTCTTATAGCCTCGGTTGCCTTCGCAAACCTGCTTTTTTTCATTATAAGGTCAACGGAATCGGACGCTTCACTTTTTCTGAACGCGGCGGAAAGCTTGTTAAAGCCTCGTACGAAAATACTGTTTTCGTAGGATTCGCGCCCCGACGAGAGCCAAGTGCCCACCCGTCCGTTTGAAAACACCGAATATATAAACGCGGTAAAGGCGTCGATAGCGCTCATAATGAGCGACGGACGGCGCTGCCGCATTTTCTTCTTCGCTTTAGCCAAAACGAACCTCCTTTCCAAGCATATAGCTTTTTATATCTCAAAAAATTCGTTAAATCTTGTTTTTTTCATCTTTATTAAGCAGATCGGGACGGTTGCGCTCGGTAAGCTCACGGGCGCTCTCATCTCTCCACTTATCTATGTTTGCGTGATGACCCGAAATAAGCACGTCGGGCACCTTTACTCCGTGGAACTCGTAAGGACGCGTATATTGGGGATATTCAAGCATTCCCGAAGAGATGCTCTCCTTTTCGTAGCACTCGGGATCTGAAAGCACACCCGGAAGCAGTCTTGACACCGCATCCACCAGTATGGTAGCGGGGATCTCTCCTCCCGTCAGTACGAAATCTCCGATAGATACCTCCTCGTCCACTATCTCGTCGATAATTCGGCGGTCAACGCCCTCGTAATGACCGCATAGGATAATTACGTTGTCGTATTTTGAAAGCTCCTCGGCTTTCTTTTGATTAAGAACCTTTCCCGCGGGCGACATATAGACGACTCTGCGGCTTTCGGGGACAAATCCCGCGTTTTTCTGTTCTTCAAGGATAGCCGAGTAGCAATTATAGATGGGGGGCGCCATCATCAACATCCCCTTGCCGCCGCCGTATGGCGTGTCGTCGACTCTCCTATGCTTGTCGCAGGAATAGTCGCGGATATTATACGTGTTTATCTCAACGGCGCCGCTTTTCTGCGCTCTGCCGATTATACTCTCTCCCAGAACCGTATTCACGAGATCGGGAAAAAGCGTCATTATATCAAATCTCATAAATTCCTCAAAAATCAATCGTCGGTCAAAAGTCCGGGGATCACCTCGACGAAAACGCCCTCGTCAAGGTCAACTCTCTTTACGAATTCGTCCACCACGGGCATCATTCTCTCGCCCTGCGGAGTGGAGATAACGTAAATGTCGGAGGCTCCGCGGTTAATAACGTCCTTTATCTTGCCGTATACCTTTCCGTCAACGTTGTCGATAACGGGAAGACCTATAAGATCGGCAATAAAATAGTCTCCCTCTCCGAGGCAGAAATCCTCTCGTGAGGCGTAAAGCGTAGTCCCCTTCATCGCCGCAGCCTTGTCCATATCGTCCACACCGTCGAGGGTCGCCAGAACGAACTGTTTGAACACCGACGCGTGCTTGACCTCTATTTCGCGGTATCTGCCGCCCTCAAAAACGAAAACGCGTTCAAGAGCCGCCAGCACCTCGGGGCTGTCGCAAAGAGATTCGAGCTTTACGTCGCCGCGAACTCCGTGAGTATTTATAACTATCGCACATTCAAGAAATTGCTTTTTTGCCATATAACGCTCCGTTTCAATCAAATAACGTGCAAAAAACACCTATACAATTTAATATTATAGCATATATTATCACAAAATGCAATACGTGGAGACATTTTTTTTGCTTTAAAGACAGCGCAAAACCGAACTGAGTTGAAAAATCGGCCTCAAAAATGCCCTCAAACTAAAAAAATTTACAAATTCGGTGTTGACAACCGAGGCTTTTGTCTGTAAAATTATAAAGATGTTTATTTTCAGAAAGGAAATGCAAAAATGTTCAATACGATAGCTTTAACAGACTTTTTGAGCAGTGAACTCGGAAGCACTCTCATTACCGTGGGTATGCTGGTAGCAGTGGTAGTGGTTTTCTACTTCTTCGGCATCCGTCCTCAGAAAAAGCAGGAAAAAGAAGTTGCCAATATGAGAAACAACCTTCAGGTTGGCGACGAGATAACCACTATCGGCGGAATCATCGGAAAGGTCGTAAGCATCAAGGAAGAGACCTGCGTTATCGAGACCAGCCGCGACTGCACTAAGATCCGTATCCTCAAGAGCGCCATCAGCCGCGTTGACGTAAAGGCAGAAGACAGCGCAAGCTGATAGCTTGGGATACAAGTATAAAAACGCCTCAAAGCACATATATTTTATCAAAAATATGTGTTATGGAGGCGTTTTTTATTATGACTCAAAATCAAAGAAGCGCAAGGATGCCGATCGTTTCTCGTTCCACCGCCTTGGCGGCAAGAAACGCGGATACCTACGACCGACCGATCATCCTCACCGCGCTTAAAGGCGGACTTTTCGGTCTGGGCGCTACGGCGCTGACGGGCGCGTTGCTTATAACGGGTTCGACCGCCGTGGCTTACGCTATGCCCGATTCCACGGCTATTATTCCCTTTTTTGCGATCCCGTCGGTATTATGCTCGAGCTTTGTGGGGGGATTTATCTGTTCCAAAGCGGTAAAGGAAGCTCCTCTGCTCTGCGGTACTGTCACGGGAGCAATGATCACACTGCTCACGCTCGTGCTTTCGCTGATACTCTTTTCTCTGCCCTCCTCGGGCTACGAATTCTGGCAGTCTGCCGCATTGCACATGGCGACGCTTGCCTTTTCGGTGCTGGGAGCATTCGCGGGAAACATTAAAATGTCGAGAAGGAAAGGAAAAAGACGGTTTAAATAAATTGGGGTTTAGCGGTCTCCACGGCGGTGTCTTTTTGAAAGTTTTTACGTCGCTTTTTTCAAAAAGCAACCGCTGATCCAACGCGCGGAGCGTTGGTCGCCTCCGCAGAGGCGAAACTCTCCTTATACGCGCTTTCTTTTTTGCTAAGCTTTTTTCTTTGCGCTTCTTCTGCCAAAGAAAAAAGCGGACAAACGATTTGGATTTGCTTTATGTAGAAAGGAAAATTCACTTTCTACATATAAACATTTTAAACCGTTTTCCGCTTT
>JAZMZI010000117.1:0-18926 GCA_045585895.1 Eubacteriales bacterium | reverse complement strand
CTCTGCGTTTTTCGCCTCTGTAGGAGCAAACTTTATCAGTAATATCTCTCTGATAAGACTGAAAGAGGGCTCGACCGAGAATATAAGCTTGGTCTCAATCAGCTTCCCGGTCTGCTTGATTATCTGCTGGAAGGTCTTTTCGTCACCCGTAGTCATAATAGTGAGTCGGGAGATCTTTTCGTTTTCCGTGGGGGAAACCGTAAGGGAGTCGATGTTGAATCCGCGCTGGACGAAGAGCGAGGAAATTCTCGCAAGCACACCCGCGTTGTTTTCAACCAGAAGTACCATACATCTTTGCTTCATTTTTTCTCTCCTCTCTTACTTGAATATGGTGTCGTGCACCGTCTTGCCGCCGGGGATCATAGGAAGAACCTTTTCCTCGCGGTCAACTACGCACTCGATCCAAACGGGTCCCGTCATAGTCATCGCTTCCTTCATAGCCGCCTCAAACTCCTCGGGAGTCTCACAGTGGAAGCCGTGACCGCCGAAGCCCTCGACTACCTTTTTATAATCGGTAATCCTCTCGGGCTCACTGGAGGAGAAGCGTCTGTCGTAGAACGCGCCCTGCCACTGACGAACCATTCCGAGAACCGAGTTGTTGAAGATAACGGTTATAACGGGAACGTCGTAGCTTACTGCGGTGCAAGCCTCGTTCATATTCATATGGAAGGAACCGTCGCCCGTAAAGTGAACTACGGGAACTTCGGGTCTTGCTATCTTCGCGCCTATCGCCGCGCCGTAACCGTAGCCCATAGTACCGAGACCTCCGCTTGTAAGGAAGTTTCTCGGATGGGTGTGGTGCAAGAACTGCGCCGCCCACATCTGGTGCTGACCTACGTCGGTAACGTAGACCGCGTCCTCGCCTGCGATCTCGCAAGCCTTTTCAATAAGATAATGGGGCTTCAAGCAGGTGTCGCTGTTCTCGGGAACGTAATCGTTCTTCTTGAACTCGGCGATCTGAGCCTGCCAAGCGTCTCTCTTCTGCGGTTTGACGTATTTAAGAAGCTCGGTGAGAACCTCCTTGACGTCGCCTACGATACTGTAATCTGCGGTTATATTCTTATTGATCTCACTGGGATCGATATCAATATGTACTATTCTTGCGTTGTGACCGAACTTGTCGGGATTGAGAGCTACTCTGTCGCTGAATCTCGTACCGATAGCAAGCATAACGTCGGCTCTGTTTGCCGCCGCGTTCGCACTGTAACAGCCGTGCATACCGATAAGACCGAGATTGTTTTTCTCTCCGTAGCCGAGAACGCCGCCCGCCATAAGCGTATAGGATGCGGGGATGTCCGCAGTCTCGATAAGCTGACGAAGCTCCTCGCCCGCTTCGCTGAGCCGAACGCCGCCGCCAAAATAAATGAAGGGTCTCTCGCTTCTGTTTATAAGCTCGGCAACCTCCTCGATATCGCCTACGATACCGTTGCTTCTCGTAGTAACTACGGGAGGCTTGGGTTCGTAATCGGTCTTTGCCGCGGTAATATCCTTGGGAATATCGATAAGCACGGGGCCGGGACGTCCGCTGCCTGCGATCTCAAAGGCGCGTCTTACCGTATCTGCAAGATCCTCAACGTTTCTGACGACGAAATTATGCTTGGTAATAGGAAGAGTAATACCTGCAATATAGACCTCCTGAAAGCTGTCCGCGCCGATAAGCGCCGTGGGCACGTTGCCCGTGATCGCAACCATGGGAACGCTGTCCATATAAGCCGTTGCGATACCCGTAACGAGGTTGGTCGCGCCGGGGCCGCTGGTGGCGATAACGACACCAGTTTTACCGGTCGCTCTCGCGTAGCCGTCTGCCGCGTGAGCCGCGCCCTGCTCGTGGGCCGTCATATAATGGGTGAGTTTATCTCTGTACTTGTAAAGCGCGTCGTAGATATTAAGAACCGCGCCTCCGGGATAACCGAAGACGGTATCTACTCCCTGCTCAAGAAGTACGTTGACAAGTATTTCGGAACCGTTTAAAATCATTTGTTTACCTCCTTGTGGAACGATAATTTTGGGGGTAAGCGGCAAAATCGCTTAAAAATCAAAAAAACCCATGTCTCTCATAAAAAAGAGACAAAGGTTCAAAAAACTCTCTGCGGTACCACTCTTATTGAGGTCTTCGACCTCCGCTCTGTTTTTACCTATCAGTAAAACGTCTCTGATAACGGTGACTCTCCGTTCGCTTCTACGCAACCGAAAATACGGCCTTCGGGCGACTGCTCGGGGAGGAGCTTCATTCGTCCGTCCTATCGGCTCGCATCTACCGCCGACTTTCTGGAAGCAACTCGCGAATTACTGATTCCCTTCATAGCATTTTAAAAATATAGATTGATTGTATCACAAAAGTATCTCTTTGTCAAGAAAAATGCGAAATTTTTTCTTTCAAATTTACAATATATACATTTTAAACAATTTTCATCGTCAAAGCCAACAGAATCGGGGCATTTTATCCAAGTGAAGCTTTTGAAGGAAGACCGTTTTAAGGTCTTCCTTCGGTATTTTCGCTTTTTATATC
Organism: Eubacteriales bacterium; assembly: GCA_045585895.1. GTDB lineage: Bacteria > Bacillota > Clostridia > Oscillospirales > CAG-272 > SVTX01. Next base: position 16,417 of record JAZMZI010000117.1, on the reverse strand, counting down.
TCCGCGATGACCTCGACCTCAACGAGAACGTTACGGGGCAACTGCTTTGCCGCAACGCAGCTTCTTGCGGGCTTATTTACGAAATATCTGCCGTAGACCTCGTTAAATGCGGCAAAATCCGCCATATCTGCAAGGAAACAGGTAGTCTTTACTGCCTTTTCCACGCTTGTGCCCGCTGCCTCAAGCACGGCGCAAAGATTCTTGCAAACCTGCTCGGTCTGCGCTTCGATAGTAGTTGCTTCAACCGCGCCGCTTGCAGGATTAATAGCTATCTGACCCGAGGTGAAAACAAGATTTCCGACCTTCATCGCCTGACTGTAAGGTCCTATCGCGTCGGGAGCGTTTTTAGTGTATACCTTTTCCATAATTTTTCTTTCCTTTCGATCTTTCTTTTTAAATTCAAATTTTGATTTATCGGTTAGTTGGACGACACCCTAAATCGTAGGGGCGGTCATCGGCCGCCCGCCATGGCGAACATTCAATAATAACGTTCACGGGGCGTCGAGGACCGCCCCTACGACAATGTTTATCTTAAACGCACCGCTAAACCCCAATTTATCAAACCAATTTATATCCCGCCTCTGTGAGGGCGTTTTCGATCTGTTTGATATGCTCGTGATTTCTCGTTTCGAGGACAATTCTGAGATAACAGCCGTTGATATCCATAGTCTCGCTGGCTCTCTCGTGGTGAATGGAAATAACGTTTGCTCCAAACTTTGCGATAATTTCTGAAACACCCAAAAGCTGCCCCGGCTTATCTATAAGCTCAACGCAAAGAGTATAGTTTCTGCCCGACATAAGAAGTCCGCGCTTTATCACTCTTGACAAAATGGTAACGTCAATATTACCGCCGGATACTACGCAAGCAACCTTCTTGCCCTTTACGGGAAGCTTGTTGAACATCACCGCCGCAACCGACACGGCACCTGCGCCCTCAGCTATCATCTTGTGCTTCTCTATAAGCGCGAGAATAGCCGAGCTTATCTCGCCCTCGGTAACGGTGACGATCTCGTCCACGTACTCCGAGCAGAATTTGAAGGTGTTCTCGCCGGGCTCCTTGACGGCAATGCCGTCGGCAATGGTAGAAACTCCGTCAAGTCTTTCTCGCTTTCCGTTATTTACGGAATTGTACATACTGGGAGCGCCCGCAGCCTGAACTCCGTAGACCTTTATTTTGGGCTTGAGATGCTTCGCCGCGTACGCGATACCGGAGATAAGTCCTCCGCCGCCAACGGGCACAACGATAGCGTCGAGATCCTTGATCTCATTAAGTATCTCAAGGCCGATAGTTCCCTGACCCGCTATCACGTTTTCGTCGTCAAAGGGATGAACGAAGGTATATCCCATCTCATCACGAAGCTCAAGAGCGCGTTTGTAAGCGTCGTCGTAAACGCCCTTTACCATAACCACCTCTGCGCCGTAGCTCTTGGTAGCCTCGACCTTAGAGATAGGCGCACCGTCGGGGAGGCAGATAACCGCCTTGATACCGTATTTCTGCGCCGCCAAAGCTACGCCTTGCGCGTGGTTTCCCGCCGAGCAAGCTATAACTCCCTTTGCCTTTTCCTCCTCGGTAAGCTGGGATATCATATATCCCGCGCCGCGCACCTTAAACGAACCCGTAACCTGAAGGTTTTCGGCTTTAAGATACATCTCACACTCGGGATTGATCTTAGATCTTATCAAAGACGTTTCTCTCACCACGTCCTTTAATACGTATGCCGCATGGTAGATCTTATCAAGTGTTAGCATAATGTTTTTCCTTTCTTTTCATAGCTTTTTCCATATACAAACAAAAAAGTCCATCTCCCAAAGAGACGAACCCACAAAATACATAACGGTCTCGCTATACCACTCTTTCAGTAATCACGTACAGATTTATACGCTCTTCTTTAACGCAGAAGCTACGCGTCGGTCTACCGGCTTGCGCTTTGGGCGACGGGCTCCGAGGTGATTTAATACTCTCTGTCCTACCGTCTCACACCTGCCGACGGCTCTCTGAAAGGATTCTTGAGGGTATCGCTCCTCATCAACGCTTTCATTTATTATAATACTATTCGCCTGTATTGTCAATATCGGATTTGTAGAATCATTTTACTGCCAAATCTCGGTTTTTGGTCATTATTAACAAATTTTCGAGATAAAAATTTTCGCAAAAAGTTTGAATTTGTGTTGAAAAAGCGATTTATTTGTGATATAATTAAGTTTGTATTGTTGGTACGTAGAATCGAGGTGTCTCTATGTGTAAGATCGGCTTTGATAATGAAAAATATCTTGAATTGCAATCCAAGCACATTCGCGAGAGAATAGCGCAGTTTGGCGGCAAGCTCTATCTTGAGTTTGGCGGCAAGCTTTTTGACGACTTTCACGCGGCGCGCGTGCTGCCGGGATTTGCTCCCGACTCCAAGCTTCAGATGCTTCTCCAGCTTAAGGAAGACGCAGAGATAGTTATAGTTATCAACGCGGCGGATATCGAAAAGAACAAGGTAAGAGGCGACCTCGGCATCACCTACGACCTCGACGTGCTCCGTCTTATCGACGCTTTCCGCAGCGTAGGACTTTACGTTGGAAGCGTAGTCCTTACAAGATACGAGTCTCAGGCGTCTGCACAGCAATTTGCAAACAAGCTTAAGAGCCTCGGCGTTAAGGTCTACCATCACTACTCAATCGCGGGTTATCCTTACAACGTTGAAGGTATTGTCAGCGAGCAGGGATACGGCAAAAACGAATATATTGAGACCGAAAGAAAGCTGGTTATAGTCACCGCACCCGGTCCCGGAAGCGGAAAGCTGGCGGTCTGTCTCTCTCAGCTCTATCACGAGAATCTCCGCGGAGTCAAGGCGGGATACGCGAAGTTTGAGACCTTCCCCATCTGGAACATTCCCCTAAAGCACCCCGTAAACCTCGCTTACGAGGCGGCAACCGCAGACCTCAACGACGTCAATATGATCGACCCCTTCCACCTTGAAGCTTACGGCAAAACCACTGTAAATTATAACAGAGACGTTGAGACCTTCCCCGTCCTTGAAGCAACCTTCAAAAAGATATACGGCAGCTCTCCCTATAAGTCTCCCACCGATATGGGCGTTAATATGGCAGGCAACTGCATTTTTGACGATGAAGCTTGCCGCGACGCGTCCAAGCAGGAAATAATCCGCCGTTACTACGCGGCTCTTTGCGACCAAAAGGAAAACATGAACAACTCGGGCACCGACGTTGTGGGTAAGCTTGACCTTCTTATGAAGCAGGCTAACATTACGGTGCACGACCGCCCCGTCGTTGCAGCGGCTAACGATAAGGCAGAAGCTACGGGCGCGCCCGCAGCGGCTATGCAGATGCCCGACGGAACTATACTGACGGGCAAGACCTCATCTCTTCTCGGTGCAAGCGCGGCACTCATTCTCAACGCCCTCAAATATCTTGCGGGGATCGATGACGCGGCGCAGCTTATCTCGCCCTCGATCATCGAACCCGTTCAGCACCTGAAGGTCGACCATCTCGGCAACCGCAACCCAAGGCTCCACATCGACGAGGTGCTTATCGCACTTTCGATCAGCGCGGTGACCTCTCCTCAAGCGGCTCTCGCTATGGATCAGCTGGACAAGCTGAAGGACTGTGAGGCACATTCATCGGTCATCCTTTCCATGACTGACAGCCGCACCTTCAAGAAGCTTGGCGTCAACGTCACCTGCGAGCCCAAATATCAGGTTAAGAAATTATATCACGCGAAATAATATACAAAACGGGTCGACTCAAACGAAAGGATTTGAGCCGACCCGTTTTATTTTACTTTTTACGTTATGCCTTTTTAGCGCAAGGCTTTCTGGTTGCCTTAACTACCAGCTTCTTCAGCTCAGCAGCCTTTTCCGCGTCGCCTTCAATTACGAAAACGCCGTTTGCGACTGCCTTGTCGTAACCCAGTCTGCCGCCCATTACACGAACGATGTCCTTGCAGGATGCGGTAAGGATAGCGTCGCGGTCTACGTAATCGTAAGGCTCAACAAAGAGCTGACCATCCTTGACCTCGATATACATAATGCCCTGTGCGTCCTCGTCGTTAAGGTTTACCTGGATCGCAAGGTGTCCTTCGATTTCTGCGGGGTTGGATCTCTCCATAGCCGCCTTGATCTTTTCGTAAGCTTCAATAAAAGTCATTTTTATATCCTCGATTCTTTATTTTTTACCTTTGACATTATACTACAAATATTAAAAATTGTCAAGAAAAAATATATGCCAAAAAAGACGAAATTTTCTGAAAATTCCGTCTTTTTTGTGTATAATTATTCTTCGTCGACAAAAACTCTCTTGACAGCCTCGAGATAACCGTAACCGTAAACGTTATCGGGTTCAAGGTAACTGGTCTCGGTCCACTCGTTCCAGCTGTTGACGGTAATGAGCGGAGCTTTGAGATTAGGATGGGTGTCAACGTATTCCTTTGCCATGCGGAGACCCTCCTCGAACAATTCGGGGGTGTTTCCGAAGCAAACGGTATCGAGGTGATTATTGAATCTGGGGTTATTATCCCAGCCCACAGAGACGTGAGGATAGTAGGGCACGCTGTAATCTTTGTCCATTCGCGCATATTCGTTCTTCATTATATCAAGTATTTCTTTATAATGGCGGTTCATAACCACGATATGAACGAACTGATAGTTGGTGATGCTGTCAAAGCCAAGCGCGGGAACGACCTCCTTTGTAGACATGGTTCTCTCGGAGTCAACACCGCTGACGTTGGTCTGCCGCTCGCCCCAGCCCGTAAGCTGAAGATGGAGACCCTTATGCCCCGCCTTGACGGTCTCGGCTCTGAAATATTCAAGAGCCTCAAGTGTCTTCTCGATTCCGCCAAGACCCTTTACGAGATTTTCAACGTCGTAGATCATGAACACGGGCTCACCGTCGATCTTATAATAGTTTGGACGCGAGAAATACTTATCGATGACTCTGTGAACGACCTTGTCAAATTCAGCTCTATCCTGCGCCCCCTCCCAAACGTTTACGGGAGCATACCAAATGGTGTCGGATATTCTCTTATCCCAAGCATAATTCACGTCATGGTTTGCCCACATAAGGAAGAATTTCATCTTCTCATTATTCTTCGCACCAAGGAAGCCTTCGTTAAGACAATTCTCAAGATATGGGCGGTGATCGTACCAATACCAATCGTAAATGAATACGTTTACGCCGTATTTGGTCGCTTCCTCGATCTGAAATTCCATGACAGCGGGATCCGCCTCATCTTGGTAGCCCCAAACGGGCTTTCTGTCCCACTTATATTCGGGGGTATCCACCACGCAGTCGCGGACGGTCTGCCATTCCCCGATTCCCTCGGGCCAAAAAATTCTCGATCTCAATTCTCTTCCCGTATACGCGGGCCAAATGTATGCGGCTATATCATATTTTTGCATATCTGCTCTCCTCAAATTCAAAAATTCCTTCAAGACCGTACGTTTTATTTAAAGCTGTATTCATTCTGACCCGAAAGGTAGAAGATAACGTCCTCTTTATCAAGTCGCTTGCCGTTGCAGACTATATTTTCAATGGAGATATTCTCAAATCTCGCGCCGTCTCTGCCGTTATTACAGAGAGTCACCGAGATCGTAGGCTTTCCGTTTGTCAGCGGCACGCCGTCGTCGTAATAAACGGTAATATCCTTGCAAACCACGTCTGTGACCCATGCGGTTTTTTCGCTTACGGCATTGCCCGAAAAGGCTGAATAATTAGTTCCGCAGCTGTTGTCATACTTATTGTTATGGATAACGATAAGCGCGGGAAGCGCCGTCTCGTTTTGGCGGGTATACTCCATATCGTCGGACTCCTGCAGCTGCTCGGGAGTGTCAAAGGAATTGTATTCGACGCGGATATTCTCAAAACGGATATTGTGGATATAAGCGGTGTAGCCGTTGGCAATATCACAGGCAATACCTCCGGGACGAAGAATATCGCAGTTTAGGAATGAAATGTTATCGTATTCGTGGCAGGCGGTCTCAATTCCAATCTCGCAGGTCTTACCCCAATCGCACCAAAGGGTACAGCCCTCGATGTGAATATTCTTGTTGTCGGTCTTTTGATAGCGCAAAATGCCTTTTATGGTGATAGTATCGTCGAAGGAATGGACGAAGGAATTCTTGATGCTGATATTCTGACAGTTACAAATGTCGATTCCGTCGGTATTGTACCGCCATTGACCGAAGATCTTGATGTCCTCCACGCTTACGTCAAAGCAATGAAAGAGGTTGAGACACCAAATGGCAGAATTCGTCATTCCCACACCGCGAACAGAAAGATTCCTGCAATCGTAAAACTTCATATTGCCAACGGTATAGTCCTCATAACAGTGCTTGGCAATTCGCTCCTCGCCGCTGTCGTCAAGGATTCCGTTGCCGAAGATCTCCACGTTATCCGCTTCGTGAGCCAACAGACAGCCGTAGACCAGCGCATCCTTGTCGATATAGACGCGATCTCCGCTTTTCAGGTTTATCTGCCTCGGATAGTGGATGCCGGGACCGAAATAATAGGTCACACTCTCGGGATCGGGACACGTGATGGGAGCAGAGTAAAAAATGTATAGAAGTCCCATGTGGTCGTCAAGCTCAAGAACGTAATGTCCGTTTTCCCGAAGCTCAACCGTAATTACGCCGTCCTTCTCGGCATACTCAAGCCCCTTGCTGTAGGGCTTCAGCATAACGCGGCTGTGTGGCTTTTTCGCCTCTATCTCAAGCGTAACCGCCTCGTCGCCCACGAGATTTATATAGGAGCAGGGCACGGATTGATCAAAGGGTCTCTGATGCCCCGGCCACCAGGTATTGAAGGAATACTTGGAGATTCGGCAGGTGTAAACGGGAATCTCCTCTCCCCTCGCGTACACGCGATAGTCCTCGGAAAGAGGCGCCTGCATTTTAAAGATGTCGATGTCGTATTCGTGTTCGAATTTAGAATAGGTAAACATTTCACTATCTCCTTTTGGAAATGATATTTACAACTACATTATAAAATAAAAAATCGGAAATAACAAGATTTATTTCCGATATAAAAAGTATTCATTTTTGATTTTTTCTGAATTTTGAAGGGGTAACGCCCTCACATTCCGAAAACTTTTTAAAAAATGCCGTTCTGTTTGAAAAGCCGCACTCGGAGATTATACTTTCTATAGGCTTATCAGTGTTTTGCAGCAAGCCTTTTGCTTTTTTTATGCGACATTCGGAAATATACTCGACGGGGGATCTACCCGTGTATTTTTTGAAAAGTCTTGAAAAATGCTCGGTGGAATAACCGCAGAGAGAAGCTATCTCATTTATCAAAAGCTTCTCTCCGCAATTTCGCTCTATATAGGCAAGCAAGCGGTCGTCGACGGCAGGGGCGGTGCGTTTCTGCTCGCTCATTTTTCTGAAAACGAGGCTCAAGAGCATAGAAAGCGCCGAACGGATGACCAATTTCCCCGCAGGCGCGGAGGAATTCTGCTCCTCAAAGGTCCAGCCCAGCAAAAGCTCTATTCTCTGCTTTTCCTCTCCGTCGAAGCTGAGCAGAAGATTATCCTTAACGATACCGCCCGCAAAATCCGAAAAATCGCTTAACTGCAAAAGCAGGAAAATATCGTCGGTGTCCTTCAGGGTCTCGTTTACGTATTCGGGCTTCAGCATTATATCGACGTAGTTGAGCGCTTCGGAGGGATATACCGAGTGGCGGCAATGATAGTTTATAACGAGCAGATCTCCGCTCTTGACGTGATATTCCTTGCCGTCCACCTTATGTATTCCCTTGCCGCTTACGGTATAGACCATCTCAACGAAATCGTGGGTGTGCTCATCAAGATCTTCCGCAAGCTTTACCTTGTTTATCTCGTAATCGTTATTTAAAAAGTATTCGTTTTTATCCCGACTTTTAAATGCTCCCATATCAGTCTATCACTATCTTTAAGCCGACGCTTCCTTCGCCGACGGCTCTGAATCGGCGGTACCTTCCGTTACGGTTGCAAATATCTTCCTTCAAGTCGAAGAACCGTCCCGTGGTGGTATATCTTACGGTGTGGCACTTGTACTCTGCGGTTATTTCCTTATCCGTCATTTTTATATGAGCGAATTCTATACCGTCAAAGGCAAAGACGGGCACCTCTATCCCCACCTTATCGGCAACGGCAGAGGAAGCTATCTCAACGCCCTTTTGGCTTACGGTTATCTTTTCGGAAAGACTCATATCGTCCACGATACAGGTAAGCTCTGCTACGCACTCGTCGTCTTTGGCTTCGATAAGATCAACCGTGTATTTGCCCTCCGCGCCGATATACACCCTATCTCCAACGAGTGCCGACGCGCACAGGGACAAGGACGTAGAATTTTTTCCGTCTATGACGTAGCTCGGATGACTCGAAAATCCCGAAGAGAGACATATCTGAGGGGGCGCACCAAGCCTTTGCACTCTGCCAACACCCGAGCCTTCATAATGCTTATCGGCATTGGTATCTATCTCAACAAAGTAGCCGCCATTGTTGAGAAAATACTTGTGGAATCGCTCGCTCGTCTTCGCAACGTAGCCGCCTTCTATGGCGGGGCAGGTCTCGAACTCTTCGATCTCATCGTCGGCATAAAGATATGCAAGATAAGCCATAGATGCCGAGGTTATCATATATTTATCAAAATACGCGTAAGCCTCGCATCCCACCTTGCTTTCGATGGAATAGCGGTTTTTGACGTGCTTCATCGGCGCGGCGTCAAACCAATAAAGGACGTTTTCAGCCGCCAAGCGGGCTGCTCTCTTGAACTCTCCCGCTTTTTTGCAGTCGCCCTTACGGGAAAAATACGTTGCGTAAAATTCAAGCATAGCCGCCTCGGTGCACTCATTGTGCATAAACTGCGCGCTTCTTCCGCCGAAGGGTATCTCACCCGTAACGGATTGCATTTTAAGTGTCAGGTCGGCGCTCTTTTCAAGAGCCGATATTATCGCCTCCTTGTGCTCGCCCTCGTATCCGAAAAGGATAAGAAATGCGAACAACACTCTTGGAACGTAGTCGTACAAAATCGGATAAACGTATCCCCCATACGGCTGATGCGCGGCATCCATATACATTCCGTTCTCGTCTACTTGACGTATCTGCGTGGCAAGCTGGAGATCCATATAATCCTCTACCGATTCTTTTGCGGTAAAGCCGCCCCATATCCTCGCGTATTCGCTGACCGCGTTGAATAGCGACCAGTTACCTATGATCTGAGTGGGGTGGACAGCTATGCAATCGTAGCACTTTTTAGGCTCAAGGGACGCAATAGCGTCTCGCCACTCATTCGTCTTCTCCTTGGGCAGAATACCGGATTTTTCAACGGCTACTATGCAAGTAACGATCTCGCGCACCGAAAAATCGTTTGCCGCGTGAACTTTCGGCATTTGATCGCAACAGAGATCCATAAGATCGGTGAAAAGGGGCAAAAGCTCCGTGTGTCTTCCGTTGCAGATAAGAATTCCAAGGTTTGCCGTAAGGCGCGGAAAGCCGTGCTCGGAGAGACCTTCGCGCTTTACTCGCTCATAATAATCGGTTATCTGTTCTTTGGTATAGGACTTGAAAGCTCTGTCCATTATTTCGACGTAGGTTTGTTTTTTCATGTTTTTCTCCTTTTCAAGAAGATTTTGTATTTTGTATAAAATTTCAAATTTTGATTTATCGGTTAGTTGGACGACACCCTAAATCGTAGGGGCGGTCATTGGCCGCCCGTTCGTCGGTTTAAATCGTTTGTTCACGGGACGTCGTGAACATTATTATTAAACGTTCGCCATGGCGGGCGCGCGTGGGGTTCCCCGAAGCGAGCGTAGCCGAGCTTTGGGGGTTCTGCGCTGACCGCCCCTACGACAATGTTTATCTTAAACGCACCTATAAACCCCAATTTATCATTCTCAATTAAAAATCGGGCGTATATTTTTTACTCGCAGAATCGACACTTTGGAAATATCCCTCAAAGCCCAAATTTTCGGCAACCTTCATAACGCTGTCGTATTCAAATTTAGTTACTCTGCGGCAGAGATTTTTATATTCGCAATCGCCGCTTTCCGCATAAAAATCGGGGGTGTATTGGCTCATAAGGCTTAAAACAACGGAATCTGCGCCAAATTTATCCGCGATATGATTCAAAACGGCAATAGAATCGGCTCTGTGGCTCGGCAAAACCAGATGACGGAGCAAAACTCCGCTTTGCATCTTCCCTTTTCCGTCAAATTTCGGCTTTCCCGTCTGACGGAGCATTTGTGCGAGAGCATCCGTTGCCACTACAAAATAATCGGGGGCTGAGGAATAAGCCTTTGCAATCTCGCCGTCAAAATACTTGAAGTCGGGCATATAAACGTCAACGAGACCGTCCAGCATTTTAAGGCTTTCTACCTTTTCGTATCCGCCGCTGTTCCAGACCACGGGAACGGTCAATTTCGGCTTTATCCTTTGAAGAAGCTCTGCCAGCCTTTCGGTGTAATGGGTGGGCGTGACTAATTCGACGCACTCGGCACCCGCATCAACGAGAGAAAATATAGCTTTTTCAAGCCCTTCGTCGGTCATTATCTCGCCCTTATCTCCGCGGCTTATCTCACAATTCTGACAAAAAACACAACGGAGATTACAGCCCGAGAAAAAAACAGTTCCCGCGCCATTCTCACTCGCGATACACGGCTCTTCCCATTTATGTATCATCGTTTTTGCCACTAAAAAGCCCTCGGGAGCGCGGCAAAATCCAAGCTTACCCGAAGAACGGTCAACACCGCACTGACGCGGGCACATGTTACATTCTGCCATAATCGCACCTCCCAAAGTATTTTTCTATCAATCATTATATATGAAATTAGCATTTAAATCAAGAGCTTTCACAAATTTTGGCTATAAAATGTTGCTAAAATGTCCACATTTCTTCAAAAAAGTGTGATAAAATAGAATCACCTTAAATAAGGAGGCTTTTAAAATGAGAAATATAAAAGCAGACATAAACGTCAAAAAAGGCAGCCTTGACCGTTATTTTTCAAAATGCATCGGCGCGGGCAGAGCCGCAGAAGTCATGCGCCACGAGGCTTACGAGCAGCTTCGCACGGTACAAGCGGAATGTCCCTTTGAGTACATACGCTTTCACGGACTTTTCCATGATGAGATGGGAATCGTCAACCGTGATGAAAACGGCAAGCTTTTCTACAATTTTCAATACGTCGACATTCTCTTTGATTCCCTGCTCGACATTGGGATCCGCCCCGTTTTGGAGCTTGGTCTTATCCCCGGAGAGCTTCGCAGCGACGACACCACCGTCTTTTGGTGGAAGATGTATAACACCGCCCCGAAGGATTTTAACGAGTGGGGGGAGGTCATCGAAGCTTTGGTTCGCCACCTGACGGCAAGATACGGCAAAACCGAGATCGACAAGTGGTTTTTTGAGGTCTGGAACGAGCCTGACCTCGACAGTTTTTTCCGTTCCGACGACAGAATGAACGAGTATTTCAAGATCTACGAATACGCGGCTCGCGCCGTCAAGCAAGTTGATTCCGACTACAAGATCGGAGGCCCTGCAACTGCAGGTCTTCGTTGGATTCCTGAATTTATCGCCTTCTGCCGTGAAAACAGTGTTCCCCTCGACTTTATTTCGGGTCACTACTATTGCCTTAAGGGAGACTTCGATGCCGACGGCAAGGTACGTCTCGTTATGAACGATCATTCTTATCTTTCCGGAAAGATAAACAAAACAGCCAAGGAGTGCCGAAGCGAGGGATATCCCCTGCTTATTACCGAGTGGTCCGCGTCCTATTCATCGCGCGACCCCGTACATGACAGCTACTTCTCCGCTCCCTTTATCCTTCAGATAATCAAGGAGTGCGAGGGCGGCGCGGATATGCTCTCCTACTGGGTCTACACTGACATTTTCGAGGAGCTCGGCATCGGACAAAAGCCTTTCCACGGCGGCTTCGGTCTGATCAATATACAATCCCTCAAAAAGCCCGCTTTCCACTCCTTCAGAATGCTTCACGAGCTTGGAGACAATGAGCTTGTCTGCGACGACAAGAGCGCATACGTCTGCCGCAAGGATAACGAGGTCGAGGTGCTTTTCTGGAACTCGGTAATACCGAAGCAAGACGCGCCCAACGCAAAGTATTTCACCCGTCCCCTTCCCGCAAAAGAGATCGAAGACGCTACCGTTACTCTTTCGGGATTTGAAGCAGATAAAACCTACGAGATCTCTGTGGAGACCGTTGGATACAAGATGGGTGATGTTTACAACGCCTACCTTGATATGAATCTTACCGACACTCCCACAAGTGAGGAAACCGCGGCGCTTAAGGAAATATCCAAACCTAAAGCCGTATCCTTCAAAGCAACCTCAAATTCTAACGGTGTAATCGAAATCATCGTTCCGCAGAGCGAAAATCAGGTCGACCTTATTAAAATTAAAATTTAATTGACAATGGCTCTCCGTTGTGCTATAATTGATTGTAAATTACGGCATAACGGAGAGTTATTATTATGAATATCAACAACATACCTACTCCTGCGCTTATCGTAGATAAGGCAATATTTGAAAATAATGCGAAAAAAATGGCAGAGCTTTTAAAGGATAGCTCCCTTTCGCTCCGTCCTCACTATAAATCCCACAAGTGCGCCGCTATCGCTCACAGGCAGATAGAAGACGGCGCTGTCGGTATGACCTGCGCAAAGCTTGACGAGGCTATCGACCTCTGCGACAGCGGAATTGAAAATATCCTTATCGCAAATCAGATCACCGACAAGCAAAAGATTTCCCGCCTTGCGCATCTTGCCAACGCTTGCCGTCTGACCGTTTGCGTTGACGACAAGGAAAACGTATCTGACATCGAGCGCGCGGCGGCATTGGCGGGCTCCACCGTCTATTGCTTTATCGAATTCGAGATAGGAATGCAGCGCTGCGGCGTTGCGACCAAGGAGGAGGTCGCCGCTCTCGCCGAGCATATCAAATCCTGCCCCCACTTGGTTTACGATGGAATTCAGGCTTACGCGGGTCATCTTTCTCACATGGTTTCAGAGAGCGAAAGACTTGAAAAAACTCAGGCAAACACGGCAAAAATAAAAGAGCTTCTCTCATATCTTGACGAAAAAGGACTCCACGCGAGAGTTCTTTCGGGCGGTAGTACGGGCACGTCTCTCATAAAGGCAGAGGAAGGACTTTACACAGAGCTTCAGGCAGGCAGCTATCTCTTTATGGACTCTACCTACAAGCAGCTCGGTCTTCCCTTCGAAAACTCGCTCTTTATACTCACTACCGTCGTCAGCGTAAATGACAAATTGGTAGTGGTCGACGCGGGTGTCAAATCCTGCGGAGTGGATCAGGGTATGCCCCTTCCCGTTGGATTTACCGTATCTCATATCGTAGACAGCGAGGAACATCTTCAGCTTCACAATCCTTCGAAAAACCTTCGCGTGGGTGACAAGGTAGTGCTTATCCCCGCTCACTGCTGTTCTACGGTCAATCTCCACGACCGAATCTATCTTGTAGACGGTGATAAGGTTTATGACAGGATCCCCGTCACCGCACGAGGCTGCTTCCATTGATGGCTTATGAATAAAATACTCTTCAATCTTCACACTCACTCGACCTTTTGTGACGGCAAGAACACCCCCGAGGAAATAGTCTTGGCGGCAATCGACAAGGGATTTTCAACCATAGGCTTTTCGGGGCACGGATACACCCCTTTTGACCTTCGGTACTGCATGAAGGACACCGAGGGATATATTGCCGAGATAAACAGACTTAAAGCAACATACAACGGTAAAATCAAAGTGCTTCTCGGCATTGAGGAAGATGCCTTTAATTCCTTAGACAGAACTCCTTTCGATTACATCATAGGCTCCTCTCACTATTATCTCGTCGACGGTAAATACTATCCCATAGATTCAAGCTACGACTATTTCAAAAAGTGCCTTGAAGTATTTGAATACGACGCAGTCCGAATGGCGGAACAGTATTACGGTAATTTTTGCAACTATATCAAGAAAAGAAAACCCGACATTATCGGTCATTTCGATCTGATAACGAAATTTGACGAGCTTGATGCGTCTCTTTTTTTGGAAAATTACGAATACAGAGCCGTAGCCGAAAAATACGCTCTTGATGCGGCGGAAAGCGGTTGCATATTTGAAGTCAACACGGGAGCGATCACAAGAGGATTGCGCTCAACACCATACCCCGGTGCCCATCTTCTTCACATTCTGAAAAAGCAGGATGCGAAGATCATGCTTTCGTCGGACAGTCACATCACAGACACGCTTGACGGAGTTTTCGAAGAAACGGCGGCTTATCTCTACGACTTGGGATTCAGGCACGCTTATGCTCCGTCAGATAATGGTTTCTTACCCTATGATTTAAAGTAATAACGTAATTCAGAGGTGCTTTATGGAATTCGAAAAAATATTGCTCAATGCAAAACCTGCCTGTGAGCCAAAGACCAAGGAATCCTACGTCAATCTGGTCGGAGAGCTTAGCAAAAAATGCTTGACCGTCTCAACGGCAGAGAGCTGCACGGGCGGTCTTATAGGCAAGCTTTTCACAGACGTTTCGGGTGCCTCCGCGATCTTTTCGGGCGGTATGATAACCTATACGAATCACATAAAAATAAACAAGCTGGGCGTATCGGCAAAGACTATCGAAAAGCACACCGAGGTCAGCTGCGAATGTGCGGCGGAAATGGCGCAAAGAGCAAGAGAGTATTTTGAGACCGACCTCGGTATCTCCGCGACGGGGTTCGCGGGCCCCACGGGCGGCACGGAGATCGATCCCGTCGGCACGGTATATCTGGGCATTTCCTCGAAAGCAAAAACCGTGGTTTACCGTCTCTCTTTTGATTCTTGTACCCGCGACGAAATACGCTTTGGCACCGCATTTGAAGCGGCAAATGCAATAATTTACGAAAAAAACGCCTTTTTTTGAAAAAATATACTTTTAAAATGAGATATTTTTTTGATAAACACTTGATTTATAGAGAAAAATATATTAAAATATAAGATGCGACAAAAAAATCAATCTTTTGTCCGTAACGAGAATTTTTAACCCGAAAGGATCTTATAAAATGGCAAAGTTCAGAAAAATCGGTATACTTACGTCGGGCGGTGACGCTCCCGGAATGAACGCGGCTATCCGCGCTATCGCAAGAAAGGCTCTCACAGAGGGTATTGAGGTCGTTGGTATCAACGAAGGCTATAGCGGTCTTATTAACGGCAATCTCCGTCCTCTCGACAGCAGAGCTGTTTCTAACATAATCACAACCGGTGGCACTATGCTCTACAGCTCCCGTTGCCCCGAATTCAAGACCGAAGAAGGTATGGCTAAGGCAATCAAGACCTGCGAAGAGAACCAGATCGACGCAATCGTTGCGCTCGGCGGTGACGGTACCTTCCGCGGCGCTACCGACCTTACCAACCACGGAATTCCCTCTATCGGTATTCCCTGCACCATCGACAACGACATCACCGCAACCGAATACACCATCGGCTTCGACACCGCAATGAACACCGTTCTCGACATGGTGGGCGCGCTCCGTGAAACCTGCGAGTCCCACGCAAGATGCAATATCATCGAGGTTATGGGAAGAAACTGCGGCATGATCGCTCTTTATGCAGGTATCTCCTCCGGCGCAGTCGTTATTGCAATCCCTGAGGTTCCCTTTGACGAAGAAAGAGCTATCGCTCGCTTCAAGCATGCTCGTGAAATGGGCAAGAGAGGTATGATAGGCGTATTCGCCGAGGGTATGTCTCTCAATCTCGACCACAAATACAGTGAAGAATTCGTTCAGAAGCTTGAAGCAAGCACAGGTATCGAAACCAAATTCGCGCGTCTCGGTCATATCGTTCGCGGCGGATCACCCGCTCTCCGCGACCGTCTTACCGCTACCCAGATGGGTGCTAACGCAGTAAGCTGTCTCCTTGAGGGCAAGAGCAACGTAGTCATGTGCGTTCAGCACGGTAAGATCACCAGCGTAGATATCAACTACGCGCTTATGCTCGACAAGATGTATAAGGGCAAGCTTAAAGATGGCGACCTCGACAACTTCAGTCCCGATGCTATCGCCGAAATGAAGTCTGCTTGCGCTTACCGCCAGGCTAAGATGGAACGTCTCTACAGAATGTCCTTCGACCTTGGAGTTTAATGATCTATATATCCGAATGGAGGGGAGAGAACCTAAAAAAAAGGTTCTCTCCCCTCCTCAGCGTGTCGAGAAAGCCTCGACACGCTGGGAGACTCCGAAAAAGGCAGGTATATTTTCCGTTCTTACATTCGTCGGCGTACAGGGGTACGCCAGAGTGTAAGAACGGAAAAAGCAAGTAAGCGCAAGGCTTTTCTCGAAATGCCTTGCGCTTTTCCTTGTCAGATTTTTTTATTTACATATTGCTTATTGTTTTTTGCTATTGGTTCACTTGCGGTAGAGCGACTTTTTCGACAGTCTGAAA
>JAZMZI010000116.1:0-17928 GCA_045585895.1 Eubacteriales bacterium | reverse complement strand
GAAACTCTCCTTATACGCGTTTTCTTTTGTTAGCTTTTCTTTTGCGCTTCCGGTGTCAAAAGAAAAGCGGAAAACAGTTTGGAAGGTTAATATGTAGAAGGTGGATTTTCCTTTCTACATAAAGCAAATCTAAATCATTCGTCCGCTTTTTTCTTTGGCAAAAGAAGCGCAAATGAAAACTGCTTCGCTGCGCTCAGCCGGAGTCGCAAGCGACATCCTTCGCTTGGCAAAAAAGAAAGCGCGCAAAAGGAGTTTCGCCTCTGCGGAGGCGACCAACGCTCCGCGCGTTGGATCAGCGGTCGCTTTTTGGAAAAAGCGACGTAAAAACTTTCCACAAGACACCGCCGTGGCGTCACCGATAAATCAAAATTTGAAATAATCTTAAAAAATCTTAAAAAAACTTGAAAATCCTATTGCAAAAAGCGGGAAAATATGGTATACTGATATCTCAAATAAAGTAATTACTAATTGGGGTTTTTACCCTTTGGAGGTTAAAATATGTCAATCAAGCTTTCAGACAAGTATTTGTCAAATTTCATCGCAGAGCACGAATACAAAAATATTCAGCCTGCCGTAAGTTCTGCCCACAAGCTTCTC
Organism: Eubacteriales bacterium; assembly: GCA_045585895.1. Taxonomy (GTDB): domain Bacteria; phylum Bacillota; class Clostridia; order Oscillospirales; family CAG-272; genus SVTX01. The sequence continues at coordinate 17,331 of JAZMZI010000116.1, read as the reverse complement.
CGCGAAAAAAACGGCGCGGGTAACGATTTTCTCGGTTGGGTAGACCTTCCCGAAAACTACGACAAGGAAGAATTCGCCAGGATCAAGGCGGCTTCCGCTAAAATTCAGAAAAACTGCGACGTTTTCGTGGTTATCGGCATCGGCGGCTCTTATCTCGGAGCACGCGCCGTTATCGAGTTCCTTAAATCGTCCAACTATAACAACCTGAAGAAAGATACCCCCGACATCTATTTCGCAGGCTGCGATATCAGCGCTGTATCTCTTGCCGAGATCGTTGAGCTTTGCGAAGGTCGTGACGTTTGCATCAACGTTATCTCCAAGTCGGGTACTACCACCGAGCCTGCCGTTGCTTTCAGAGTGTTCAGAGAAATGCTTGAAAATAAGTACGGTAAGGACGGCGCACGCGAGAGAATCTTCGTTACTACCGACAAGGCTCGCGGTACTCTTAAGAGCTTCTCCACCGACGCGGGCTACGAGACCTTCGTAGTGCCCGACGACGTCGGAGGACGTTTTTCCGTGCTCACCGCGGTAGGTCTTCTTCCCATCGCCGTTGCGGGATGTGACATCGACGCTCTTATGTCGGGTGCCGACGCGGCTCGCGTGGCATACGCTGACGAGGATATCGAGAAGAACGACGCTTACAAGTACGCAGCCATCAGAAATATCCTTTACCGCAAGGGCAAGGTCACCGAAATACTCGTAGGCTACGAGAACTACGCAAGAATGCTCAACGAGTGGTGGAAGCAGCTCTACGGCGAGAGCGAGGGTAAGGATAACAGAGGTATTTTCCCCGCGTCGGTTATTTTTTCTACCGACCTTCATTCCCTCGGTCAGTTCATTCAGGAGGGTAACAGAAACCTCTTTGAGACAGTTATTTCCGTGGAGGACAACGGCATTGAGTTCAAGATCCCCCACGACCCCAATAACATCGACGGACTCAACTTCCTCTCGGGCGTTGATCTTAATACCGTTAAAAAGACCGCTATGCAGGGAACTCTTCTCGCTCACGTAGACGGCGGCGTTCCCAATATTCTTATCGAGCTTGCCGACAGAAGCGAATATTCTCTCGGCTATCTGCTCTATTTCTTCGAGCTTGCTTGCGCAATTTCGGGTTATATGCTCGGCGTTAACCCCTTTGACCAGCCCGGCGTTGAGGCTTACAAGAAAAATATGTTCGCTCTCCTCGGCAAGCCCGGTTACGAGGAGCTTCGCGCGGTTCTTGAGGAAAAATTGAAATAATTTTGCACAAATTTTCTAATTCCACTTGCAATTATTCGTAAACTATGCTATAATTATATAAAGACAATTAAAATCCGCAAGGAAAGTTAAAAATACAGAGCCACAAGGGTGGCAGAAGGAGTACATTATGGTTAAACTTATCATCGGCGTCAAGGGCACAGGCAAGACTAAGGCTCTCATTTCTATGGTAAATGAAGCGGCTGAAAAGACCAACGGCACCGTCGTTTGCATCGAAAAGGGAGTAGGTCTCCGCTTCGATATCAAGCACAGCGTTCGTCTTATCAATACCAACGAATACCTCGTATTCGACGCAGAGGCTCTTTATGGCTTCGTAGCGGGTATCCTTGCCAGCAACCACGACGTTACCGATCTCTTTATAGACGGCGCACTTAAGATCTCCAACAACGATTTTGCAGGCTTCGAGGCATTCCTCAAGGAAGTTGACGAGCTTGCCGCAAAGCTCGACGTAAACGTTGTTATGACCTCCTCTATTCCCGTTGAGGACGCAAGCGATCTCGTAAAGAAGTATATCTGATAGAGTTTTGATATAGCTTTTCGTGTCTGAAGGGGCGTATTATGCGCTTTTGCAGATCGAATATTTTCGGGGTGCAAGCAATGTGTTTGCACCCCCCCCAAGTTTTTTTGGAGATTTGATATGGATACCAGAGTTTTAAGGGTCCTTGCCGACAATGCCCGCGCGTCGGTAGAGGATATCGCTACTATGACGGGTATGAGCCAAGAGAAAGTCAAGGCTGATATTACCGAGCTTGAAAATGCGGGAATAATAAAGGGATATAAAACGGTTATCGACTGGGAGAAGCTTGACCACGCATCAGTCAGCGCGCTGATAGAGCTTAAGGTTATTCCTCAGGATGAGTACGGCTTCGAAAAGATCGCCGAGACCGTTATGAAGTATAAAGAGGTGGAGACCGTCTACCTTATGTCGGGAGCGTACGACCTGACCGTTATAGTCAAGGGAAAGACCTTTCAGGAGGTTGCTATGTTCGTGGCAAAGGAGCTGGCGACTATGCACGGCGTAACCAGCACCGCCACCCATTTCGTGCTCCGCCGCTACAAGGAGCTTGACGTAGTCCTCGTTGGCGAGGAGCAGGACGACAGAGGTGCTTATTCCTTATGATCGACTACGCAAAAATACTGAATCCCACGGTGGTCAACGATATAAAGCCTTCGGGAATAAGAAGGTTTTTTGATATTGCCGCAAGCATGGAGGGAGTTATATCCCTCGGTGTCGGTGAGCCCGATTTTCCCACGCCGTGGCATATCCGAAGGGCGGGTATCAAGTCGCTTGAAAACAGCAAGACGAGATATACCTCCAATTCGGGACTTATAGAACTCCGTCAGGAGATATGCTCCTATCTTTCGCGCCGCTACGGTCTTGAGTATGATCCCAGCAGCGAGGTCCTCGTTACCGTTGGCGGAAGTGAGGGTATCGACGGAGCTATCCGCGCTTTGGTTGCCCCCGGAGACGAGGTTATCATTCCCCAACCAAGCTTCGTTTGCTACGAGCCTATCGTCCGTCTTTCGGGCGGTGTTCCCGTTATCGTGGAGCTTAAGGCGGAGAACGAGTTTCGCTTAACGGCAAAGGAGCTTCGCGAAGCTATCACGGAAAAGACCAAGCTTCTCGTGTTCCCGTTCCCAAGCAATCCCACGGGTGCTGTAATGGAGAAAGAGGATCTTGAGGCGATTGCCGAGGTGCTTTATGGCACTGACGTCTGCGTCCTTTCCGACGAGATATATTCGGAGCTTACCTACGGCGGCAAAAATCACGTTTCAATCGCTTCTGTCGAGGGAATGAGAGAGAGGACCGTGGTAGTAAACGGCTTCTCAAAATCCTATTCTATGACGGGCTGGAGAATGGGCTACGCCTGCGCTCCCGCTCCCGTAATCGCGCAGATGACGAAAATACATCAGTTTGCCATTATGAGCGCGCCCACCACATCTCAGTACGCGGCGGTAGAGGCGCTTCGCAACGGCGATGAGGACGTTCTGCACATGGTCTCCGAGTATGATATGCGCCGCAGACTTATGGTTCACGGCTTTAATAAGCTGGGTATGGATTGCTTTGAGCCGAAGGGAGCTTTTTATTGCTTCCCGTCGGTGAAAAATACGGGACTTTCCAGCGAGGAATTCTGTGAAAAGCTGTTGCTTTCAAAGAAGGTGGCGGTGGTTCCCGGAAGCGCGTTCGGAGAGTGCGGAGAGGGCTTTATCAGAGCCTCTTACTGCTATTCCGTCGACCATATCAAGGAAGCGCTTTCGAGAATAGAGGAATTTTTGAAGGAGCTTCAATAAATTTTAAAAAGCGCTCTTGAAAAAGCGGATTTAGTCGGCTTTTCTGGTGCGGGATGATCAAAGGCTCGGAGTGAGCTTGGTTATTATGAGGTGCTTAATGAGTTTTTTAAAAAATGAGTTGGCGGTGCAAAGACGCGTGTGTTGCGTTATGGCAATCGTGCTCTTCGTGGCGTACACTCTTATTTGTGCGGTCGTTTATCCCGTCAGCACGCTGACTTCAAACGATATCATGTACTCCGAAACGGTAATACCGATGCTTCTGGAGTATGCCTATACCGTAGTGGAGCTTTTTGCAATATCAGCCGCGTACGGTCTTCTGATCTTCGGCGTTTTTGCGTTTTCCGTAAAGGAATTCGGATGGGGAGTTATAATTTTTATCGGCGCGACCGTATATAAGTACGCGTTGAATACCTTTGCGGACTGGGCTGTTAACGGCAGCGTTCCCGCCGAGTGGCTGTGGGACGTCGCAGACCTTCTGTATTACAGTGCTCTTGAAGCGGTACAGCTTATAATCGTTCTTGTGGTCGTTGGGCATATTGCGAAGCTCAGGAGAAACGGCAAGAAGGGATATCTCTCTCTTCGTGACGGCGAGTATCCTTTTGCCAACGTCGTGTATTTGAAAAATCCTTATTTGGGCGCCGCTTTTGCTTGCGCCGTGACCGACCGTGCTTTGAGGGCTTTGGTCAGACTTATCAACGACGTTTATACCGTTATCGTTTCGGGATTCCCCGAAAAGGGTACTACTTGGTTGATAATGGGGTTGACCTACGTTTTGGAGATCGCGGCGGGCGTGCTTTGTTACGGCGTGATCGTTCTGATCCTTTCGAGGATACTCGGCGAGGCGGCAAAAAACAAGGCGAAGTAATAATCGTATCGATAAAGGGGACAGGGAAACCTGCCCTCTTTTTTCGTAAACCCGTTTAAAATCAAAAAAAGGAAAAAATCCTTTGTATTATTGAAAAAATCTATTGACTTTTATTTTAAATAACAGTATAATATATATAATTAAATTATAATGGATCATTGTGCAAATTTTTTAGATTAACAGTCTCGAAAGGAAGTTGAAAATGAAAAACATCAGCAGAAATCTTACAATGCTTTGCGATTTTTACGAGCTAACGATGAGTAACGGATATTTCAAGTGCGGCATTAAAGACAAAACCGTTTATTTCGACGTTTTTTACCGTGATAATCCCGACGGGGGCGGATTTGCCGTGGCTGCGGGACTTGAACAGATCGTCGAGTATATCAACGATCTGCATTTCGACGAGGACGATATAAATTACCTCCGTTCCAAAAATATTTTTGACGAAGGCTTCCTTGAATATCTGCGTGGCTTCAAGTTTACGGGAGATATATGGGCTATTCCCGAGGGAACCGTGGTGTTTCCGGGCGAGCCTCTTATGACGGTAAGAGCAAAGGCGATAGAAGCTCAGTTTATAGAAACGTACATCCTTATGATGATAAACCACCAGTCGCTTATCGCAACAAAAGCGGCGCGTCTTACCAGAGCGGCAAAGGGCAGACTTATCAGTGAGTTCGGTTCCCGTCGCGCGCAGGGCGCAGACGCGGCGATCCTCGGAGCAAGAGCAGCTTACATCGGCGGCGTGGGCGCTACCGCCTGCACTATTACCGACGAGGTCTTCGGTGTACCCGCAACGGGCACTATGGCGCACTCATGGGTTCAGATGTTCGATACCGAGTACGAGGCGTTTAAAACCTATTGCGAGATATACCCCAATAACGCGACGCTTCTCGTGGATACCTATAACGTAACCGAATCGGGTATTCCCAATGCTATAAAAGTATTTAACGAGGTGCTCAAACCCAAGGGAATCACCAAGTGCGGAATCAGAATCGACTCGGGAGATATCACCTATCTCACCAAGAAATGCCGCAAGATGCTCGACGACGCGGGCTGGACCGAGTGTAAGATCATCGTTTCCAACTCTCTCGACGAGTATATAATCCGCGAGCTTATCCGTCAGGGCGCTGAGGTCGACGGCTTTGGCGTCGGTGAGAGACTTATTACGGCAAAGAGCCATCCCGTATTCGGCGCGGTATACAAGCTTTGCGCCGTTGAGGACGAGGACGGAACCGTTCGTCCCAAGATAAAGATCAGTGAAAACGTAGGTAAGATCACCACTCCTCACTTCAAGAAGCTCTACCGCCTCCGCGGAAGAGACACCGGTAAGGCGGAAGCCGATATTATCTGCGTATTCGACGAGATCATTGATGATACGAAGCCCCTTGAAATATTCGATCCCGTACACGTCTGGAAGAGAAAAACCATGGAGAACTTCACTGCGGAGGAGCTTCAGGTTCAGGTCTTTAAGAACGGTAAACAGGTCTACGAGCTTCCCACCCTTGAGGAGATCAGAGAAAGACACAAGAGAGAGATCGAGGGAATGTGGGAAGAGGTAAAGAGATTTACCAATCCTCATAATTATTACGTTGACCTTTCGCAAAAGCTTTGGGACATTAAGCACAATATGCTTAAGGCGGGCGCAAATTCCAACAAAAAGGGTCAGTGAGTTAGGAAAATGAAAAATGCTCCGATTTGGAGAAAGGATTAAAAAATGCTTGGTATAACTGCACTTTCATCTGTTCCGATCTGGGATAGAATACTTGCGTTTTTGCAGGATTATATAGTTTTCCCCTTGGTAAATATCGAGCTTGTAAATATACTCGATATATTGCTTTTGGGTCAGCTTATATATATGATCTATAAATTCGTGCGCGACAGACACGCGGGAAGGACTATTATAGGACTCGGATTTCTGCTGGGTCTTTACGTGGTCAGCGATATTCTGGGAATGGTGGCGATCAATTCGATTCTTCAGAATTTCTATACCGTGGGTATTATCGCGTTGGTGGTCTTGTTTCAGCCCGAGCTTCGTGACGTTCTTGAGGAGTTCGGCGCAAGGACATCGATGAACATTAAGCGAATCAGAACTCGCCATACTACCGACGACGAGATAATTCTCCATATGGTCGAGGAGATCAGCGCGGCGGCTTTCGAGCTTTCCCAGAAAGGTGAGGGCGCACTTATCGTACTCGAAAGACAGGGCAGACTCCGCAATCAGATGAGCGAGGGTACTCCCCTCGACGCGATAGTTTCGCGTCAGCTCCTCTGCAATATTTTCGTAAACAAATCTCCGCTTCACGACGGAGCCGTTATAATCAGAGACGGAAGGATAGTTGCCGCATCCAGTAAGTCGAAGACGATATCCGAGAATAACCCGCAGCTTGAAGGTCTCGGAACCCGTCACAGGGCGGCGTTTAAGATAAGCGAGGTCAGCGACGCCGTAGTGATCGTCGTCTCGGAGGAGTCGGGAAATATTTCGATCGCTAACAATAAGTTGCTAAAGCGCGGTTATCACGATATAGGCAAGGGCGGACAGCATAAGTCCAGCGATCTGCGCGACGATTTGTTTAAGCTCCTGACGGGTAAGAACGTTGCTGATATGTCGGTCAAGCCCGAAAAGAAAAAAGGATTTTTTGCAAAAAGCAAAAAGTCCGATGAAAAAGACGGAAACGGAGGAGCAGATTGATCATGAAACAATTTGATTTTATGAAGGATCCCGATAATAACGGTACCGATTCCATAACCGTCGATCACGCTCCCAAAAGAAAGCTGGATCTGTTTCCCAGAATACTGTGCGTTATCATAGCGCTCGGTATTTGGCTGTATATGGTAAACGTAAACGATGCCGATATGACCGAGACCGTTACTCTCCGCGTTGAGCTTACGGGTGTCGAGACCCTTGAGAGTGCCGGTATGATGGTGTACGGCTTGGGCGAGAGAACAGTAACCGTAACCGTAAAGGGTACTAACCGCGATCTTAAACAGTATTCAGAATCGGATTACAAGGCAACGATAGAGGTCGGCGGTATTACCGAGGCAAAGCCCACCAATCTGCCTCTCAATATCAAGTTGCCCGAAAATTCAAGCATCATAGTTGAAAAGTTCCCCGGAAACGTGTTGGTCTACGCAGATTATAAGGAAGTTCATACCATCCCCGCCGTAAAGGTCAGCTTTGGCGGAGACGGTGGAGATAGGTTTGAAGGAACACCTTCGATAAATACACTGGAAATAAGCGGACCCAGAAGCATAGTGAAGAATATAGCCGTTGCCGAGTTCAGAATAGACGGAGAGCTTCACGAGGGCGTGACCGACAATTTCTCCAGCGTAAAGTATTACGATAAATTCGGCGAGGAAATAGACACTATGAACGCGGTCACGGTTCTGACGAAATCTATCTCCGTAACCATAACCGAAAAGACTCCCGCGGAAGAAATCTCTTCCGAGAGCGGGGATGTGACCGAATGATAGTCGATGGAAAAAGAAATGTTTGTTTTTGATTCCTTGGCGCTCTCGCCCGATTCACCCGAGAGCGACGCTTTAGCCGCCGTAGAAAAAAAGCTTCGCGGTGTGGGCGTGTCGCTGAAAGGAAGAAGACTTGATATCTGCAAAAAGAGCGTCGACGCCCGAAAAAAAGAGGCTATCAAACTGATTTACTCGGTAGCTCTTTCGGGGGAGCCGCTTTCCGATAGGGAAAGAGCCAAGGTTCAGGCTCTCGGCGCGAGAAGGATAGCGCAGGAGGCTCTTGAATTTTCTCGGGGCGAAGAAAAAATGACGGCAAGGCCGCTCGTTGTGGGAATGGGCCCCGCGGGAATGTTTTGCGCTCTTATTCTGGCAGAACAAGGGTACAGACCTGTTATTATCGACCGAGGTGACGGAGTAAGAGACCGCGTGGCGGCGATGGAGAGATTTTATACTACCCACGTCCTCGATACCGAGTCCAACGTGCAGTTTGGCGCGGGCGGAGCGGGAACTTTTTCCGACGGAAAGCTTCTGACGAGAATAAACGATCCCAAATGCGCCTACGTTCTTGAGACCTTTGCAAGATTCGGCGCGCCCGAGGAGATAAAGATAAAGGCAAAGCCCCACGTCGGCACCGACGTTCTCCGAATCGTGGTGGACAATATGCTTTCTTATATCGAAAGCCTCGGCGGAGAGGTAAGATACCGTTGCCGACTTGACGGAATGAGAGAGCTTCCCGACGGCAGCGTTGCGGCAAGGACGAGCAGCGGTGATATAAACGCGTCCTGCGTGGTGTTGGCTCTCGGTCACAGTGCGAGGGATACCTACAGAACGCTGATAGAAGATCAGTTTGATATAATAGCCAAGCCTATCTCCGTCGGTGTGAGAATAGAGCATAAAAGAAGCTTTATAGAGGAGGCGCTGTACGGCAGATTTGCGGGACACAAAAATCTCGGAGCTGCGGAGTACTCGTTGTCCGATACCAAGGGAGAGCGGGGAGTGTATACCTTCTGTATGTGCCCCGGAGGCGAGGTCATGGCTGCGGCAAGCGAATGCGGCGGCGTGGTGGTCAACGGAATGAGCCGTTACGCCAGAGACGGAGAAAACTCCAATTCGGCGGTGGCGGTGTCGGTAAGACCCGAGGATCTCGAAGCGGTGGAGGGAAGTCTGCCGCTGGGAGCGATCGAATTTCAGAGAAGGATAGAGAGAGCCGCTTTCACGGCGGGCGGCGGCGGATACGCCGTACCCGTGCAGACCGTGGGAGATTTCCTCTCGGGCAGAGTCGGCAGTGAGCCGAGCATAGTGAAGCCCACGTATATGGGCGGAACGAATTATAAATGTGCAAGTATGGACGACGTGTTGCCGAATTACGTTTGCGCCTCGCTTCGTTACGGTCTTGCATCCTTTGACAAAAAGATAAAAGGCTTTGCTTCGGATACCGCCCTTCTGTCGGGTGCCGAGACAAGGACAAGCTCGCCTTTGCGTATACTTCGCGGCGAGAATATGACAGCCCTCGGTAAAAAAAGCATTTATCCCTGCGGAGAGGGCGCGGGATACGCGGGTGGTATTACCAGCGCCGCGGTTGACGGTGTGAAAACCGCGATGGCAATAATCGAAAGGTTTCAGCCGATCGAATAAACCTGACTTACAGAGCGCATCCTCACTTTTCCCTTGAGTGGCGGATGAGGATGCGCCCGAGAAAAACAGAGGAGGATCGACCTCCCGATTAACTTTGTAAATAATATACGGTTATATAAATTTGGAGTAAATAATGAGTTTTAACGAGAAGAAAAAGGTGTGGTCGCTCAGGTACACGCCGGGAAATCACGACGCGGATGCCGCCGTTTCCGAAATAGCTCGGGAGTTCGGTGTGTCCGAGGTCACTGCGAAGCTGATATATAACAGAGGCTATCGCGGCGGAGAGGTGAAGGCTTTTCTTTCACCCAAGGCGGACGGGCTTTACGATCCCTATCTTATGACGGATATGGACAAGGCTGTATCGCGTATTTTTGAAGCCCTTGACCGAGGCGAAAAAATAACGGTCTACGGAGATTACGACGTTGACGGAGTTACTTCAGTGACTCTTTTGTATCTCTATCTTAAGTCTCTTGGAGCAGATATTGATTACTATATTCCTTCAAGAAGCAAGGAAGGTTACGGACTTTCCGAAATGTCGCTTAATGCCCTTTGCGAAAAGGGAACGAAGCTTATAATCACGGTCGATACGGGTATCACCGCCAATTCGGAGGCGGTTTACGCAAGGAGCCTCGGCATCGAAATGGTGGTGACCGACCACCACGAGTGCCACGGGGAGCTTCCCGTGGCTTGCGCCGTGGTAAATCCTCACCGCCCCGACTGTCATTATCCTTTCAAGGAGCTGGCGGGAGTAGGCGTTGTATTCAAGCTGGTCTCGGCTTGCGAGATCTTCCGCGAAAGACGTGAGAGGGGAGTTGAGGCAGATCTCTTTGCCTGCATCGAAAGAATTTTCAACGAATATGCGGATCTTACCGCCATCGGCACCGTTGCCGACGTAATGCCGCTTATCGACGAGAACAGAATAATCGTTAAGCGCGGTCTTGAGGCGCTTTCCAAGACCGAAAGAGAGGGACTTGCGGCACTTATCGAGGCGGCAAGCAATCCTCAGGGAGAAAGCCGTTCCGCGGGTGAAAATACCTTCCCCAAAAAGAGAAAGATCAACGCGGGCTTTATCGGATTCGCCTTGGCGCCAAGAATTAACGCAGCGGGAAGGATAAGTACCGCGGAAAAAGCGGTGGAGCTTTTGCTCTCAACCGACCCGTGTCTTGCCGTCGAAAAGGCGCAGGAGCTTTGCGAGATAAATCTTCGCAGACAGAAGGAAGAAAATGCGATCGCCGAGGCGGCTTATAAAATAATCGAAGAGACCCACGACTTTGAAAACGACAGAGTCATCGTCCTTGACGACGATGCGTGGCAGCAGGGAATTATCGGTATAGTTTCCTCAAGAATAACCGAAAAATACGGTCTGCCCTCTATTCTTATCTCCTTTGACGGAGCTACGAAGGGATACGCGAGTCTTGACGATCTCGGCAAAGGCTCGGGCAGAAGCATCAAGGGAATGAATCTCGTTGACGCGCTCGACCACTGCTCCGATCTGCTTATCCGCTTCGGCGGACACGAGCTGGCGGCGGGACTTACGGTGATGCGCTGTAATATAGATGAGTTTCGCAAAAGGATCAACGATTATGCAAGAGAAAATCTCACCGAGGACCTTTCCTGCATAAAATATGTAGCGGATTGCCGTCTTTCTCCTTCGGAGATAGATATGGCTCTTGCCGACGAGCTTTCGGTGCTCGAGCCATTCGGAGTGGCAAATGCCGCGCCCGTGTTTATGGTCTCCGATCTTCAGGTGACGAGGATCATACCTATGGGCGGCGGAAAACACACCAAGCTGCTTTTAAGCTCGGGCGAATACGTTCATCAGGCGGTCTGCTTCGGAATGAGCGCCGCTATGCTCGACGTATATCCCGGTGAGAACGTTGACCTTATGTGCCAGATAAGCGTTAACGAATTCAGAGGACAGAGAAGCGTTCAGCTTGTTGTTCAGGATATAAGACTTTCCGAGGACAGAGCCGAGGCTTATTCAAAGGACGCGGAAAGATACGAGGCGATCTCGGGCGGTGCCGATTTTTCATCCGATGAGGATATTCTGCCCACCAGGGCCGAGATAGCCGACGTTTACAAGATGCTTCGCAAGGAAAATCTTAACGGGCATACCACTTTCAATTACAGAGCCTTCCGTTGCAACGTTATGGAAAGCTGCCGCAGAGATATGAACCTTGCAAAGATCAGATTTATACTTAATATACTTGACGATATACGCGTGTGCCGTTTTGATGAAAACAATGAGGGATACTTTACGGTAGAGGTCAACAAAAATGCGGCAAAGACTAACATAGAGATGTCGGAGACGTATAGGAGACTTTGCTCACAGTGCGCGTACTGATCCAAATATTTTTTATGGGACTCCTCCGCAACAGTGGTGGAGACACGGGTAATTATGGACAATAACAATTCAAACATCAATCACGGTGATTACACCGCAAAAAGACTTATTGATCTTCTGAAGATCACGGGTAAGAAATACGACCTTGATAAGATACAGCAGGCGTACGATTACGCGGCAGAGCTTCACAAGGGTCAATTCCGCGCCAGCGGAGAGCCTTATATCTCGCATCCTTTAGCGGTAGCCGAGATAGTCGCGGGACTTGAGCTTGACACGGATTCGATCTGCGCCGCGCTTCTTCACGATACTGTGGAGGACTGCTCCGACAAGACCGACTTAAAGGAAATACAGAAGTTTTTCGGAAGCGACGTCGCCCTTCTGGTTGACGGACTTACCAAGCTCGTCTCTCTCGAGATCGAGGACAAAGAAGAGCAACACATCGAGAATCTGCGTAAGATGCTCCTTGCTATGGCGAAGGACGTTCGCGTTATCTTCATCAAGCTCTGCGACCGTTTGCATAATATGCGTACTCTCGACGCCAAGGCTGAGCATAAGAGACGTCTTACCGCACTTGAGACTATGCACGTTTACGCGCCCCTGGCTCACCGACTCGGTATGCAGAAGATCAAGCAGGAGCTTGAAAATCTCGGACTTCAGCACCTCGACCCCATAGGCTATAACGAGGTCAGAAGCGATATCGAGAGCAAGTACGGAAAGAGTCTTAATCTTATCGAGCAGATAAGATCTCTCATATCGGAAAAGCTGACCGAAAACGATATAAATTTCTCTCTCGAAGGACGAATCAAAACGGTTTACAGTGTCTATAAAAAGATGTATAACCAAAACAAGAGCTTCGACGAGATATACGACTTTTACGCGCTTCGCGTGATCGTTGAGACCGAGCTTGAATGTTACAGTGTTTTGGGTATCATCCACGAGATGTTCAATTCTATCCCAGGCCGCTTTAAGGACTATATATCCACGCCTAAGCCCAATATGTACCGTTCGCTCCACACCACGGTAATAGGACGCGAGGGTATCCCCTTTGAGGTTCAGATAAGAACTCGCGAGATGCACCATATAGCCGAATACGGTATTGCGGCGCACTGGAAATACAAGTCGGGTGCCTCAAGCAAGGAGGATATGGACAAAAAGCTTGAGTGGATCTCCCGTCTTATCGAAACCGAGGACGGCGCGAGAGACCCCGAGGAATTTATGGACGCGCTCAAGACCGACATCTTCCACGACGAGGTCTTTGCCTTCACGCCCAAGGGAGATATTATCCCTCTGCCTCAGGGAGCTACGGTTATCGACTTTGCCTATGCCATTCACTCGGCGGTAGGAAATAAGATGATCGGCGCGAAGATAAACGGAATGATCGTGCCCATAGACCGCACCGTGCAGAACGGTGAGATAGTTGAGGTAATTACCTCTTCAAGCTCCAAGGGCCCCAGCCGCGACTGGCTTTCCATCGTTAAGACCAGCGAGGCGAGAAGTAAGATACGCCAGTGGTTCAAAAAGGAATCGAGAACAGAAAATATCGTTCTCGGACGCTCTATCGTTGACGGTGAGTTCAAAAAATATACGGTCAAATTTACCGATCAGCAGAAAAACGAAATGGTTGCGTCGGCAGCGCAGAGAATCGGATTTGCCAGCGCGGACGACCTCTATAACGCTATCGGTTATGGCGGTATCCCTCTTAATAAATTCTCAAACAAGCTTCGTGATGAGATAGGAAAGATGACGGTCCACGAGGCCGAGCCTGCGCCCGTTACCGACGAAACTCTCATTCAGAAAGCACAGAAGCCCAAGAATATCAAGAGCAACGGCGGTATCGTCGTTGACGGTGAGCACGGTTGTCTCGTTAAGTTCGCCAAGTGCTGCAACCCTCTGCCCGGAGACGAGGTGGTCGGCTTTGTTACCAAGGGATACGGAATTTCCATCCACAAAAAGGATTGTCCCAACGTGCTTGAGGGCATGAAGAACGAGGAGAACAGACACCGTTGGAAGAATGCCCATTGGGATGAAGGTGAGCAGGATAGCCACAAGAGCGTTTACGAGGCTCTGCTCCAGCTCTTTACCGAGGACAGAGTGGGTATGCTTGCCGATATTGCGGTGGCACTTTCAGATATGAAGGTTTCTATCCTTCACGTTAATTCTCAGAAGAGAACTAACGGCAGAGGTATCATCAGTCTTAAGATAAGCTGTAAGAATATCGAGCATTACAACTCTATCGTGGCAAGACTTCGTTCCCTTGACGGCGTTGAAAGCGTAGGCCGCGGATTTTCGTAACAGAGCGAGAGACCCAAGCGCGCTAAGAGATAGATTTAAACCGTAGGGACGTCGTCTTCGGCATCCCGTAAAAAAAATTAAGGATAATAAAATGAAAGCAGTATTACAAAGAGTAAAGCACGCAAGCGTCGAGGTGGAGGGAGAGACCGTCGGTAAATGCGGAGAAGGACTTATGATACTTCTCGGTGTTGCCGCGGGCGACACCGAGGAGGACGCGAGACTTCTGGCAACCAAGATATGCAATCTTCGCATTTTTACCGATGAGAACGATAAAATGAATCTTTCGGTGAAAAATATAGACGGCGAGGCTTTAGTAATATCACAGTTTACTCTTATGGCGAATTATAAACACGGCAACCGCCCCGATTATCTTGAATCGGCGCCCCCTGCAGAGGCAAAAAGGCTCTACGAGTATTTTGCAAGCCTAATGGAATCGGAGCTTCGTCACGTTGGTCGCGGCGTGTTCGGAGCGCATATGGAGGTCTCTCTCCTTAATAACGGCCCCGTGACCATTTGTATGGACAGTGAAGTTCTAAAAAAGAAGAAAGTTTAAAGTGAAGGACTTGAAGAAATGAAACTAAACATAAGCGGCAACATAAATTCCTATTATGTTCAGACCCTTTGTATGATATTTTTCCCCGGCGAAAAGTTTTCTGAAACGGCTGTGGAAAACCCCGAGGTGCCAACTCCCGAGTTGTCGTTGGCTCTTGAGGAGACCGACGGCGGCGTGGTGGTGAGAGCCGAGCTTTCCCTTGAAGAAAAATACGCAAGCTGTGAAAAGATATATCCTACGAGAGACGACGTTACCTACGACCGCCTAAAAAAGATCGCCGTGGGCGACGCGGTGCTTTCGGTCTGCGGCGAGGTAATAGGCTACAGACCCTCTTGGGGAATGCTGGTGGGCGTAAGACCTTCCAAGGTAGCCACCGAAATGCTGAATTTGGGAATGAGCAAAACGAGAGTGAAGAAAACTCTTGCCACCGACTATTTCGTTATCCCCAAAAAGGCGGCGCTTGCAACCGAGGTGGCTCTTAACGAGGCCGAATTCGTGTCAAAGGCTGATCCCAAGGATTGCAGCGTATATATTTCTATTCCTTTTTGCCCTACGAGATGCGCGTATTGCTCTTTCGTGTCATATACTTCTAAAAAGCTTCTCGCTACCATACCCGATTATCTGGTGGCGCTGGGCTTGGAGATCAAGAAGAATTTTGATCTTATAAAAGAGCTTGGCCTTCGAGTCAAGACTATCTACATAGGCGGCGGAACGCCCACTATTTTAGATGAAGTTCAGCTTGAATGGCTCCTTTCCACGGTCGAAGAGAATATCGACGTTTCCACCGTGGAAGAATATACTCTTGAGGCTGGCAGACCCGATACCATCACCGAGGGTAAGATGAGAGTTGCCGTGGCTCACGGTATCAACAGAATCAGCGTCAATCCGCAGACTTTAAACGACGACGTGCTTCGAATAATCGGCCGTTCCCATACGGCAGACGATTTTTTGAGAGCTTACGACGTGGCAAGAAATTCGGGGATCGCGACTATAAATACCGACGTTATCGCGGGACTTCCCGGAGATAATTTCGCAAGCTTTTCAAGCTCCTACGACAGAATAATAGCATTGCGTCCCGAAAACGTGACGATCCACACCTTCAGCGTCAAGAAGGCAAGTGATGCGCTGAAGAATTTCAGTCACATATATTCGGTGCGCGGCGGAGACGTTGGAAAATGCGTCGACTATTCTCAGATCAAGGCTCAGCACGAGGGCTATCAGCCCTATTATATGTACCGTCAGAAGAATACCGTCGGAAACTACGAAAACGTAGGCTTCTGCCTTGACGGTAAAAAAGGACTCTACAACATCTATATGATGGAAGAGATACATTCGATATTCGCCGTGGGAGCGGGTGCGGTGTCGAAATTCGTGGATTTTGCTCCCAAATGTGATGAAAAACGCACTATCGAGAGATTTTTCAATCAGAAATACCCTTACGAGTACCTTGCCGAGGATAAGACCGAGGAAAAGCTAAAGGCGGCTCGTGAGTTCTATATCAAGCACGGACTCGTGTAAGAATTTTTGAAAATTCGTCTCTTTAGGGTGTTTTTCAAATGGTTTTGAAGGAGGATACCTATGAAAGAGAAGAACTACAAGCACGGGCAGTATAAGATAGATCAGGAATATATTGAAAAATGCGACCGCGAGTTCGAGGAGCTTTTAGAGCACGCGGTAAAGCTTTCCTGCGATGCCCGAGAGGGCGCGAGAGTGATGGGGCTTACGGGTCCTACCTGCTCGGGAAAGACTACGGCGGCGAAAAAACTGCTTCACCGTTTCCACGAGAAGGGAAAACGCGTGGTCACGGTCTCGCTTGACGACTTTTTTAAGGACTGTTTTTCAAGAAAGAGCCTTGAAAACGTTAAGGTGGAGGAGCTTGATTTCGATTCGCCCGACACTCTTGATACCGAGCTTTTGTCCCGATTCGTGGACAAGATCTTTGCTGACGGAAGGGCAGAGAAGCCGATATTTGATTTCGTCAAGGGCGAGAGATGCCGCTACGAGGAGATAGTTTGCGGCGAGAATGACGTATTGCTTTTTGAGGGAATACAGGTGCTTTATCCGTCAGTGCTTTCGATAATCGAAAGCCACGGGGGATGGATACTTTGTGTCAGACCCGAGAGCGGAATCGAGATCGGCGGCAAGAAATTTGAGCCTGATTTCATCCGCCTCTGCCGACGGCTCGTCAGAGACGCAAAGTTCAGAGGCGCATCGCCAGATTTTACGCTTTCTCTCTGGGACAGTGTAAGACGGAACGAGGAAGAGAACATTTTCCCCTATCTGGAGCGTTGCAACGTGAGAATAGATACGACGCTTTCTTACGAATTAAACGTGCTGGCTCCTTATCTGCGCAGAATATTGCCGAGTATCGAGTGGGGAAGCAAGCATCATAAGCAAAGTCTTGAGATCTTGGGACTTCTTGAAGAAGTGGTGGGAATCGAGAGCTTTGTTATCAGCGAGGATTCGCTTTATAAAGAGTTCGTTTGATTTCAAATTTTGATTTATCGGTGATGCCACGGCGGTGTCTGCTGGAAGTTTTGCTCGAGCTTTTTCAAAAGCTCGTCGGAGCCGCCGCGATCGGCGGTCGCCCTCCGCAGAGGGCGAAACTCCTTTATCCTTCCAAAGCGC
>JAZMZI010000115.1:0-36469 GCA_045585895.1 Eubacteriales bacterium | reverse complement strand
CTCCTTCCAGCTTCCGTTCCCGGCGGCCACCCGGCGTCCCAGCACCGTACCCACCAGAAACAGGAAAAACCAGGGCAGCAGCGGGTAGTAGTCCGAGGAATAAAAATAGATGGAACGGAAGCCCAGGGGGAACAGCCAGTCGAAGCTCACCCGAAAGGTGTCCAGCCAGGACCACAGCACCAGAAAAATCCCCAGAGACAGAACACCGGCCCGGATGTCCGGGAGTTTCTCAAACCACCTGCCCAGCCAGCCATAGAGCAGCATGCACCCGGCAAAAAGATGGAGAATACCGAATTTGGCCGGGTCCCCGATGGCGTAGGTTACGATGGAGATCACCATGGCGCACATGGCGGTCTGCCAGCCCCGGCGCACATTGCTCCGGGAGAAGTGGGAGGAGATGCCCGACAGCAGCAGAAAGCTGAACACGATGAAGTAGCGGGTCAGCTGCACATTGTCCTGCTTCATGAAATCCGGCGGCAGCATCCCGAACATGGCAGTCATGTCCCACAGAATATGCCAAACCACCATGGTCAGCACCGCTATGGTGCGCCACAGATCCAGCAGTTCGATGCGTTTTTTCTTATTTGGAGACATTGAAGCGGAAGAGGGTGACATCGCCATCCTGCATCACATAATCCTTTCCTTCCAGCCGCACCAGACCCTTTTCCTTGGCGGCATTCATGGTGCCGCAGGTCTTCAGATCCTCAAAGGCCACGATCTCGGCGCGGATAAAGCCGCGCTCAAAATCGCTGTGGATCTTGCCGGCGGCCTGGGGAGCCTTCATGCCCCGGGTGATGGTCCAGGCGCGCACCTCATCCTCACCGCCGGTGAGGGAGGAGATATAGCCCAGCAGGTCATAGCTGGTCTGAATGAGGCGATCCAGGCCCCGCTGGGTGAGCCCCAGCTCCGCCATGAACATCTCGGCCTCCTCGGCCTCCATGCCGGCGATGTCCTCCTCGAACTTGGCGGCAACAGGCAGCACGGCGGCGTTCTGCTCGGCAGCCAGCGCGGCCAGCGCCTTGAAGTTATCGTCATTCTCCCAGTCGGCCATGCCGTCCTCGCTGAGGTTGGCCACGTAGATAACGGGCTTGACGCTGAGGAGACCGCCGTCCTGCAGAATGTCATGATCGGCCTCGGTGAAGGGGAAGAAGCGGGCGGCCTAGCCGTCGGACAGGTGAGTGATGAGCTCCTCGCACATTTCCACTTCCCGCTTATGCGGAGCTTTTTTCCAAAAAGCGACCCAACTTGCGCGTAGCGCAATGTTGACCGGAGGCTCGCGTCTCCTCACCGCTAACCCCCAATTTATTTAAATTGATAACAAAAAATGGCTGAACCAATCAGCCATTTTTTATTATATAGATTCCAATTTTACTACCGCTTCAAGACAGGTATCTCCCGCTTCGTTCAGCGTTCTTACCTCGATTTTCCCGTTCTCGCCCATCTCTCCGCGTGTTACGGTAAGCGTTGCGCCGAGGGGCGATTCCTTCAGATAAGAAAGAGACATTTGCGAGACGCGGTAGGCGGTCTCGCTATCGGTCATTTCCTCGAGAAAGTCGCAGAGCATATCGGGGTAGTGGGTGTTGTTCATGTGCATATTATAGTCGATGTCCGAATAGCATATTTTGCGTTTTCCCACATCAGTGAGCGTTTTCTCCTTGTCAATTTTCGCTTTTGGAAGCAAAACGGAGGAATCGACGGGTTTGTCGTAATAAAACTTGTCACCCAAAAAGTCGTAATTGGCGGCGCGCACCATATTCTTGTTCTCAAGGTCGATAAGCACCCAAGTGGAAGATGCCTCCGCTATCTTTTCGCCGCCTCGGATAATCTCAAAATAACGCATGAAAATATAGCTTTTTGCTTCGCGGCACCAAGTTCTTACCTCAATATCCTCGTATGCGTGCAACGGTGCGTAGATATTCACCGATATTGCGCCGAGAATGAAAGCAAGACTCTTTTCGTCGCGCAACCGTTCAAGAGGAAGCCCCGACGCCTCGCACTGACGGTTTGCGGTCTCCTGCATATATTCGACTATTTTTGACGGACGAACAACACGGTTAGCGTCGGTGTCGTGCCAGTTGGTTTTTAATTTATAAGTAAATTTCATTTTTAAACAATGGGACGTCCGAGGACGTCCCATTCTCCGTTTTTATTTTAAATTAAAGCTTATTAGCAGATCCGAGCACGTTCTCGATCTTATGAGCAACCATCTTCTTGACCTCGGCGCGAGCTACGGTGAGGTAGGTTCTGGGGTCGAACACCTCGGGCTGATCGTGCATAACGCGGCGGATACCTGCGGTCATGGCGAGACGGATATCGGAGTCGATATTGATCTTACATACAGCCATGGAAGCTGCCTTACGGAGCTGCTCCTCGGGGATACCTACCGCATCGGGGAGCTTGCCGCCGATGGAGTTGATCTCCTGAACGTACTCCTGAGGAACGCTGGACGCGCCGTGGAGAACGATGGGGAACTGGGGCAGTCTCTTTTCGATCTCTTCAAGAATATCGAAGCGGAGAGGGGGAGGAACAAGAATGCCCTGCTCGTTTCTGGTGCACTGCTTGGGAGTGAACTTGTAAGCACCGTGGGAGGTACCGATAGAGATAGCGAGGGAGTCAACACCGGTGCGGGTTACGAACTCCTCAACCTCCTCGGGACGGGTGTAGGAGGAGTGCTCTGCAACGACGTCGTCTTCAACGCCTGCAAGAACGCCAAGCTCGCCTTCAACTACGACTCCGCGCTCGTGAGCGTATTCAACTACCTTTCTGGTGAGGGCGATGTTGTCCTCGAAGGAGTGGTGAGAGCCGTCGATCATTACGGAGGTGAAGCCGCCGTCGATACAAGCCTTGCAGATCTCAAAATCTGCGCCGTGGTCGAGGTGGAGAGCAAGATCGATACCGCTGTCCTTGATAGCGGCGTTTGCGAGAGCAAGAAGATATTCCTGCTTTGCGTATTTACGCGCGCCTGCGGATACCTGAAGAACTACGGGAGAGCGAAGCTCGCCTGCAGCTTCGGTGATAGCCTGAACTATCTCCATATTGTTGATGTTGAACGCACCGATAGCGTAGCCGCCCTCGTATGCCTTTTTGAACATTTCTTTAGTGTTTACAAGTGCCATTTTGTTACCTTTCTGTTCATCGGTCGGACGAACGGTATAATTTTTTTCAACCAATATATTTTAACATAGTTTTTGAAAAAAATCAATAGAATTAAGGATTTTTTTAAAAACATTTTACAGAAATCTGCTTATCGGTCAATATGAAAGCGGCAATTCGCCGCGAATGGGCGAATTGCCGTGAATATTACGTTATCAGACCGCTGTCGTGGGTGACTTCGGGAAAAGAGGCAGTGACGGCAGCACCCGTGCCGATATCGGCGGGGGATGCCTGTGTACCACCGAGTCCGAAGCTTACGGCAATAGCGTTGTTGACCTGAGTCATCACCGCGCCGTCAAGATGTCCCATTTTTTCCTTAAGACGGCGTTTGTCGAGAGTTCTTATCTGTTCAAGGAGTATGACCGAATCCTTGGCAAGCCCGACCTTGTCGGCGTGGATATCGATATGAGTGGGCAGTCTGGTCTTGCCCATCCGTGAGGTGATTGCGGCGGCTATGACCGTGGGACTGTACCTGTTTCCAACGTCGTTTTGTATTATAAGTACGGGGCGGAGACCTCCTTGCTCGCTCCCGACCACGGGGCTGAGATCAGCGTAAAAAATATCTCCTCGTTTTATATTGGATAGCATTTTATATAATTCCTTTCCGCTTTTGCCCTTGGGCAGAGTTTCGTTTCTTTGAAAATATTTTTGCCACAAGAGAAGTGATTTTAAACAGATCGGGAAAAAATAATATTTAAAAAGCCTTTGTTTTCCGAGAGGCGGAACAGTTACCCCTCCACTAATATTGTATGTCGAAAAAAGGGAAAATGCCCTTTATATACCTGTGACGCGAAGGAGGGTTTTTCGCGTTCCCACTTGACAAAATCGGGCAGAAGGTGTATTATATATAATTGGATATATATTGACGTAGGAGAACCGTATGAGTAAAAAAAACAATTCAAATAAAAAAATCAAATCTCAAGTAAGGTCCCACAGAAGGGTCTATTCTCTCAAGAGAAAGCTTCTTACCGCGCTGTTGCTTGCCGTCGGCGCTCCGCTTACGGTATGCTTTTTCGGCCCTCTTGAGACTTATATAGGAAATATCAGCGAGTTTACCTTTGCGCTCGGTGATTTTTTGCCGTACGTCGCGGCGATCGCGGCAATACTTTCCGCCGTTATCTTCGGCGCGCTTATGCTGCTTGACGGCAAGGCGTTCGATATTGCTTCCGCAACGGTTTTTGCTTTTACGGTAATGACTTTTGCTCAAAAATATTATCTGAACGGTGATATAAACGCACTCGCGGGCGACGGAGTCGGTGTGACCGAGGCTGCGCCTCTTGCTATCGTGGCTAATATCGGAATTTGGTTGGCGATTATTGGTGGAATTATAGCCGCGGTGATATTGTTGAAAAATCAGGGCAAAGCGATGTTTTTCGTTTCCGTTGCGTTCGTTCTTATAGCAATACTCGTAACTCAAACGGTGGGCAGTATTGCGGTTTTGGACGGGATCGACGTTAATGCCGCGGGAACCGCTTCATCATCAAACTCCGAGGAGGATGCTTCGAAAAAAGAACCCGGCGCGCTGACGTTCGAGAATCTGAACGAGCTTTCCGAGGACAAGAACGTGGTTTTCTTCCTTATCGACCGATTTGATATAAGATATTTCGAAGCGCTTATGAAGTCGGAGCCCGAATTTTTCGAAGGACTTGACGGATTTACTTTTTATAACGATTATACCAGCCTCTATTGCCGCACGTATCCCGCGGTTGCGTCGATGTTGACGGGCAAGGAAAACGATTTTGAAGATACCAGACTTAATTATTTTAAGGAAATATATACCGACGGCGGACATCTTCGCGCTATGTATAACGCGGGTTACGACGTTAACGTTTATACGGAAAAATACTATGCCTACGACGATGCGAGCTATATGTCCGAATACGTTGGCAACGTGTCGGGAATAAACGGATATGAGATCGACAGCAAGCTGTCTTTGGCAAAGGATATGCTGCGTCTCTCGCTGAGTACCTGTCTGCCTTTCGTTGCAAAGGACGCGGTAGGAGACATGAGCACCCCCGATTTCAACGCTCACGCCGTTTACGAATCGGACGAGGCGGTTTACGACGCCGACATGAAGAACGTTTATGACTATATTACGAATAACGAGTTCAAAACGGTTGACAGCCAAGGACAGTTCAGCTTTATCCACATCTACGGATGCCATACGCCCGTCAAATACAATCTGAACTGGGAAGAGGCAGACGACAGCGAAAAGTACGATACCACCATGGCGCTCAAGCAGAGCCTTACCATAATTAACGAATATATAGGAGAGATGAAGCGTCTCGGACTGTACGAGGACGCAACCATCGTTATCACGGGAGACCACCCCGCCGCGCTCAGCGACACCAAGCTTATCGGAGAGGCAAGCAAGAGCGACAACGGCACGAGAGTAACGGCAATGCTCTTTAAGAGATCGGGGGACAGCGGAACCGAGCCGAAGACCAGCACCGCGCAGATCTCTCAGGACGAGCTTTGGAATACGATCTACGAATCCGAGGGACTGACTGAGCTGAAAACGGGAGAATCCTTCTTCGATATTCCCGAGGGCGAGGACAGAGTGAGAAGATACCTTTTCGAGCTTTCCGTGACCCTTGAGGATAAATCGAGAGCCGACGAGATAGTCACCTACAAGATCGTCGGAAGCGCGAGAAATCGAGATAACTGGTCGATTGAAAGTCGTGAAGTTATTGGAAAAATATATAAATAAAATTCGGAGAAAACAATGAACGATATACTGTACTACGTTTGCGTTCCCTTGGGAGTGCTGATGAAGTGGTGCTGGCAGGCGGTGGGAGATTACGGCGTTGCCGTTCTGCTTTTTACCCTTGCCACAAAAATAGTGCTTTTGCCGATTTCGATCTGGATACACAAGAATTCGATCCTTATGGTAAAGATTCAGCCCGAAATGAATATGCTGAAGGTGAAATATCACGCCGACGGACAGATGCTTGCTGCGGAGCAAACGAAGCTTTTTAAGAGAACGAAATATCGCCCGATGCTGACCCTCGTGCCTCTCGTTTTGCAGATAGTCCTGCTTCTTGGCGTGGTTTACATAATCAACCGCCCCTTGACCTATCTTTTCGGCGTTCCCGAGAACGATATTCTTTTGATGGCAAAAGAAGCGAAAATGAATCTTGAAAGCTCCTCCTACGAGCTTTCGCTTATCGAGGCTATAAGAAACGGCGGCTATACCATCCCCGAGAGTCTAGGTTGGGTGGGAGAGAAGATAGCGGGCTTTGACAGTCGCTTTTTGGGGCTTGAGCTTGCTACGATCCCGACAACAGCTTGGGGAATATATACCATTGTTCCTTTGATAGCGGCGGCTTCTTCGTGGTTGCTCTGCTTTGCCCAGAACAAGGCAAACGTGCTTCAGCACGAGCAGGGAAACGGCAACAAATACGGAACCATGATCTTTTCGGTCGCGTTGTCCCTTTATCTCGGTTGCTTCGTGCCCGCGGGCATAGCTCTTTATTGGGTCGCGGGAAATATCCTTTCGGTTATTCAGCTTTTGATCCTCAATACGGTCATAAATCCCAAAAAGTTCGTCGATTACGAGGCACTGGAGGAAAGCCGCAAGGCGCTTGCCGAGCTTAAGCTTGACGAGGGAGCTGAGGAGAAGAAAAAGAAGGAAAAGGAAAACCGCCGCCGCGAGAGAGCGGACTATAAAAGGTTTTCTTCGATAGTCAACAAGCACTTGGTAATCTATTCCGAAAAGAGCGGATTTTACAAATATTTCAAAGGACTTATAAGCGAGCTTCTCTCACGCTCCGATATGGTGATACACTACGTTACCAACGACCCCGACGACGTTATTTTTGAGGTCGCAAAAGAGAATCCGAGAATAAAGCCCTATTATATCGGACTCAAAAAGACCATTACCCTTATGATGGGACTTGAATGCGATATGGTTGTTATGACGACGCCCGATCTTGAAAAGTATTACCTAAAAAAATCGAGGATGAAGAAGGATATCGAGTACGTTTATATCCCTCACGCGCTGATGAGCATGCATATGGGAATGAAGGAAGGCTCGCTTGACGCCTTTGATACGATCTTTTGCGCGGGAGCGCATATAAAAAGAGAGGTCGCGGCGACGGAGCGCGTTTACTCTCTGCCCCAAAAGGCGCTTGTTGAATTCGGATATCCTTTGGTAGATGATCTCATCGTTCTCGGTGAAAAAGAGAGAAAAACTCATTCTAACACGGGCAGAAAAGAGATACTTATAGCGCCCACTTGGAACGAGGACAACATTTTAGACAGCTGTATCGACGAGATGCTGGAGGGTCTTCTTTGCGACGATTATCACGTCACCGTCCGTCCCCATCCCGAGTACGTAAAGAGATTCGGGCAGAGAATGAACGCAACGGTCGAGAGATGGAAGGATAAGATCGGCGAGGGACTTACCTTTGAGCTTGATTTTTCAAGCAACAAGTCGATATATTCTTCGGATTTGATGATAACCGACTGGTCGGGCATATCCTTTGAGTTCAGCTTTGCCACAAAGCGCCCGACACTTTTCGTTAATACGAAAATGAAGGTGCTTAACGAAAACTGGCAGAAGATCGATTGCACGCCTATAGAAATTACCCTGCGTGACGAAATAGGTAAGTCGATAGAAAAGAGTGACGTTAAGAATATCGGAGAGATCGTCAAGGATACCTTCAAGTGTTCGAAGGAATACGAGACGAGAATAGAGGATGCGCTAAATAAGGCGGTATATAACGTCGGAGACTCCAACAGAGTCGGAGCCGATTATATTCTGAAGAGACTTATCGAGATACAGGAGGCGAGAAAATGATATTCAATATAATAAATTTCGCCTCAAATATGGGCGTATTCGACACGGTCTCGCTTTATATCGACCCGACGGCGATAACTACGTCGTTGGTATCTGCAAGCGGAATAATAATCGCTCTGGGCGCGTCTGCGGGTGTGATACTCGGAAAGATGGCGACGGTGAGCGCGGGTCTTAACGTTTTCGTCAGCAAGATAACCAAATTTACGGT
Source organism: Eubacteriales bacterium (assembly GCA_045585895.1). Classification (GTDB taxonomy): domain Bacteria; phylum Bacillota; class Clostridia; order Oscillospirales; family CAG-272; genus SVTX01. Next base: position 28,307 of record JAZMZI010000115.1, on the reverse strand, counting down.
AAATCTTTTCTGCGTGGTGGACCACGCGGGAAAGACCTACGAGCCTGAGATAAGACTCAAAGAAAAGCAAAAAAAGAAATCGCGAAACAGTTAAAAATATCGGACGTCAATGTGTTTTTTGGCGTCCGATATACTTTTGTTGCATTTTTACCAAATAGCATTTCACGATGCGGAAATTTGTGTGCCTTTTGCCAAAAGTTAGATTTTATCACTTTAATTTGCTGAAATCTATTGACTTGACAGATGTTATGAGCTATAATAATAATATCTTTTTATATGAAAAGGAGATCGAAAAATGAACAGAGTTTACAACTTTTCAGCAGGCCCCTCTATGCTTCCTTTGCCCGTACTTGAGAGAGCAGCAAGCGAGCTGGTCTGCTACGGAGAATCGGGAATGTCGGTTATGGAGATGAGCCACAGGTCTCCCGACTATGAGGCGATCATTAAGGCGGCAGAGGCAGACCTCCGCGCCCTTATGAATATCCCCGACAATTACAAGGTTTTTTTCCTTCAGGGCGGAGCCAGCACACAGTTTGCGTCGGTTCCTATGAACCTTATAAATCTGAAGCCCGCAAAGAAGGCACTCTATGCCGTTTCGGGACAGTTCTCGGGCAAGGCATATAAAGAAGCGCAAAAGATGGGATATGATGCTAAGTGTATCGCAACCACAAAGGACGATAACTTTGACCACGTACCCGTAATTACCCGTGATATGGTAGATCAGGACGCTTCGTACCTCCACATTTGCTTCAATAATACTATATACGGCACCAAGTACCCCTATATCCCCGACACGGGCGACGTTCCGCTGGTTGCCGACCTTTCCTCCTGCATTATTTCCGAGCCCGTAGACGTCAGCAAGTTTGGCGTAATATATGCAGGCGCTCAGAAGAATATGGCACCCGCAGGCGTGACCCTCGTTATCGTAAGAGAGGACCTTCTCGGCTTCGCAGAGGAGAATATCCCCACTATGCTCGACTGGAAGACCATGGCGGACAACGACTCTATGTATAACACTCCCCCCTGCTATGCGATCTATATCGCAGGTCTCGTATATAAGTGGATACAGCAGCTTGGCGGCTTGACAGTTATGCAGGAAATGAACGTAAAGAAGGCAAAGCTGCTTTACGACTACCTTGATAGCCAGAATTATTACTTCGCTCCCGTAAAACCCGAGTCTCGTTCGCTTATGAACGTAACCTTTGTCACCGGCGACGCAGATCTTGACAAAAAATTCGCCTCTGAAGCCGCAAAAGCTGGTCTTAAGAACCTTAAGGGACACAGAAGCGTGGGCGGTATGAGAGCTTCTATCTACAACGCTATGCCCTGCGAAGGCGTTGAAGCCCTCGTAGCGTTCATGAAGAAATTCGCAGAGGAGAATCCTAAGGCGTAGTGCCGCGGCACAACGCCAACTCTATTCGCCTGCGGCGAGTTGTATTGCTTTGCAGTTGTATTCGGCTTGCACCGAGTGATATTCGCTTCGCGAGTTCAGGAGGCGAATAGAATATAACTATCGCGCAAGCGATAATATAACTGCCGAAGGCAATATCACTGTTGCGAAGCAACAATATCACTCTTCGCGTTAGCGAAGAATAACACTTTATACTCAGGAGTCAGAAATATGATCAAGAACGTAAAATTACTTAACAAAATAGCCAAGGTCGGCACCGATAAGCTCGACCGCGCGCTTTTCAACGTAGGCGAGGACGTTGACGCGCCCTACGGTATCATGGTTCGTTCGGCAAATATGCTGGATATGGAGTTCAATCCTGAGCTCCGCGCTATCGCGAGAGCTGGCGCGGGTGTAAATAACATTCCGATCGACCGTTGCACCGAGCACGGTGTAGTTGTATTCAACACTCCCGGCGCTAACGCAAACGCAGTTAAAGAGCTTGTAATCGCAGGCCTTATGCTCTCTTCGAGAGACGTAGTCGGCGGCATCAAGTGGGCGGGAACGCTCACCGAGGACGTTGCAAAGCAGGTCGAGAAGGGAAAAGGCAAGTTTGCGGGCGTTGAAGTTATGGGCAAGACCCTCGGCGTTATCGGTCTCGGCGCTATCGGCGGTATGGTAGCTAACACAGCGGTGCATCTCCGTATGGACGTTGTGGGTTGCGACCCCTATATGTCTATCGAGGCGGCTTGGAACCTTAACCACCACGTTACCAAGGCGGCGACCTACGACGACATCTACGCAACGGCAGACTATATCACCCTCCACGTGCCCTCCACTCCTCAGACCAAGGGAATGATCAACAAGGACACCATCGCAAAGATGAAGGACGGCGTTAGAATTCTTAACTTTGCCCGTGCAGACCTTGTAAACGCTCAAGACCTGAAGGAAGCCCTTGAAAGCGGAAAGGTGGCGGCATACGTTACCGATTTCCCCACGGAAGAAGTCTTGAACGTAAAGGGAATCGTCGCTATTCCTCACCTGGGCGCATCCACCGAGGAGAGTGAAGATAACTGCGCTGTAATGGCGGCTCAGGAGCTTGCCGACTATCTGGCAAACGGAAATATCAGAAACAGCGTGAATTTCCCCGCAATAAGCATGCCCAGAAGCGGCGATGCGAGAATCTGCGTACTTCATAAGAACGTTCCCGCAGTTATTTCCAGCATTACAACGATCTGCTCGGAGCAGGGACTTAATATCGAGAATATGACCAATAAATCCCGCGGCGAGGTGGCGTATACCATTATCGACCTGACGGGTAAGGCAGATGCCGATTCCCTTGACAAGCTTAAGGCCATCGACGCGGTCATCAGAGTCAGAATTCTGCAGGATTGAGCTATATATAATATATAATGAAGAAAACGGGAGGGGAACCTCCCGTTTTTGCGTTTTCAGCGCTAATTTGCAATTAATAATTCTAAACAAAACCCCCCGCCATTGGCGAGGGGTTAACTTGTTGGATGAACTTTCATTCATCCCCACGGGAAAACCCGTGGGGATATTTGTTTTTGCGTTTTAGCCGATAATTTTAATTATTCAGCTGCTGCAACGTTTACGTTGCTAATCTTCAAGAATGCGATTTCTTCGCCGTAGTTTGTAACAGCAACGATCTCAATGTCAATGAGCTTACCCTCGTAGCCTGTGAGATTAAGCCATTTCTTACCCTGCCAAGCGGAGCCGTTACCGCAGGTTATATCCCAACCTAAAGCAATACCCTGATTTGTGATGCCGTGCTCGGCGTTGCCGACAGTGGCGCTGACCCAACCGTCAATAAGAGTGGGATCCTCAACCGCAACACCGTCTACGCTTGTGACACGGAACTTGTAGGAAGCTGTACCGCCGGGAGTTACGAACCAACCGCCTACTGCCAAGCCGTTAGTTGCGTTGATGCTTCCGGATTCAGCCATATCAACCTGACCTACCGCGTTGGTTCTGCCGTTGCTGGTTTTGAAGTTGAGAGCTACTTGTTCGCCGTTGATGCCGGTGTTCGTACCGTTATCAATGCACCACTTATAGCCGCCACCGTTCTGGGCAGCATAATGCTCAGCTGCCTCGAGATTATCGGCGAACGCGATTTCGTCGATATCAAGATAGCAACTTCCGTCCCAAGCCGCGAAGGCGGGAGTCATACGGAGATAATTCCAAGTATATGTGCCGTCGGCATTAGGCGTAAACGTAAGGTTCTTCTCAAGATCGGGAGTGATTATAATGGTATGCCAGTTGCCGTCACCAAAAAGTGAGCTGTTGGCAGAGTTTTTGTTGTCTCCATTTTGACCTTTAGCTTTGGTTTGACCGCTTGCTGCAGAGCTTGCGAAGAGGGAGCCTGTGCCCGCATTGGTGTAATTGTTAATCAGTCTGTATCTGATGACCATATACTGACCCGTTACGGCGGTGTTACTGTTGAAGGGAGCGAAATATCCATCACTGGGTTCTGCATAGGGAGAGTATCTTACGAAGCCGTCTTCCTGGGTTGCGGTCAACCAGCCACCCAGATTTCCGAGATTGGTAGTCTTAGCCTCGGACTTGTAGAGCATATCGCGGTGTTCCAGTATTACGCCGCAACGATCACAAGTGAAAGAGTAGAGCTTTGTTGCGCTATCCCATTCGGTAGTAATACCTTCATCGTGGTCGCACTCGATATTAACGTTGCTTATCGTAATGAGAGTAACGGTGTTGGGGTTATCTTCGGTGCCGGGACAAGCCGCGGGAACAGCCGCAAACGTAAGAGTAAGGTTTTCCTGTCCTACGTACTGCTGAAGGATCTCTGCGGGGAAGGTAAGCTTGCCCTGGAAGTTTGAGTTAACTCCCGAGTTTACGGTATCGGGAATGGAGTTGTAAATAGCCTGACCGATATGGTTGTCGTTGGGGTCATTGTTGGTCGCAGGAATACCGTTGAGGTTATGCCACTTGCCGTCTCCGAAACTGAATACGTATCTTTCGATACCGCCGTTAAGACCCGTCCAACCGGAGATCTTGAAATTGTTGGTTATAACGAGCTTTTCGCCTGTATCATTGTTGATAAACGTGGTGTTTGCGTCAAGGTGCGAAACCTTGTTATTACCGAAAGTAATACCGGATGTCTGCTGTCCGTTACCGCCCTTGTTAGCAATGGTGTCGTTGATATAGAAGGCGTCGATACCGGTACGGAAGGAGATAGTGCGCTCTACCACGCCGTCGCAAACGGTACAGGTGTTGGTCTCGTAAAGCTCGCCCTTAGCGTTGAGAGTGGAGCTTACGATAAACTTGGAGCCTTCAGCAACAGTATGCTCTGCTTCCTTGGTCTGCTTGCCACAGTATTCGCAGTAGGTCGCGCAGTCCTCGGTGCTCTTATAGGTTGCGTCGTGCTGGCAGTTTTCGCCGAGCTTCTCACCAAACTGTGCGCCCATGTACTCGTAAGCCTGCTCCTTGGAGTCAAATACTCCGAAGAATGCAATGTCACAGATCTTTTCGCCTTCAAATGCGGTAGTATTATTATAGTAGTCGAATCTGATAAGGGAGAATCCTTCGATGGGATCGAAGTAGTTAGTATCGCCATCGTTATAGTAACAGTCGTTGCCGCTGTTTCTCATATCGTAGAGTTCAAAGTGCCAGTAATCATCCTTCTGGAAGAGAGGACCGCCCGAGAGGAACTTTTCACCCTTGGCGTTACCGTAGGTCATATTGGAGGATGCCCAGCCCTCAAGGAACGTGGACTGATGTGTGCTACCCTTATAAAGAACTGCGAAATACTTATTATCGCTGGTAGTGGTGTAAGCCTTGTTGGTAGTATCGGCTACGAGAGTTACGTAGCAGTCGCCGTTGGTGCCACTTCTTGTGAAGCTGGTGTACTCAAGACCGCCGTTAGCCTCATCTGTGCCGAAGCCTATGGTGTTGCCGCCTGCTTGGCTGGAGTAACGGATCCAGTAAGCGTCGAATACGGGGTTAAGGGTCTTGGTAGAGCCCATGTAAGTGCCCGAAATGTCGCTGCTGTTCTTCGTCGCGGAGAAGCGGTATACGTCGTTGCCTGCGAAGGACGCGAGAGACATAAGGTCGTCGGACATAGCAACGTAGGCTATATCAACGGTCTGCGCGGGCTTGTTGTTGGTCTCGATGTCCCAACGCACGTAATGCGCGTAGTACTTGCCGTCGTCATTTGCCGCATAGTTGCCGCCTGCCTGAACGGCAGACAGATCGAGGATCATAACCTGCCATTCGCCGTTGTTAACGTACATATTGCCGGGGTTGATGCGGAAGTTTTCATCACCCTTTGCTGCGGTTCTGCCGTTATTGGCGCCTGCCCACATTTCGAGGTCTGCTGCTCCGGTGGTTCTGTACTTGATGGCAATGTAGCGTCCGGTTTCGGGCTCGGTGTCTGCATTTATAAGATCAGCGCTGGGAGCATAAAGGTAGAAGTTCTGGTCGCTCTGGTTTGCAATAGCGTTTACCGTAGCGTAAGAACCGTCCTCGCTGAGAGTCATGCTGCCGCCATTTTCGACTTTTCTCTTTGCAAGCTCGTCGGGAGTAACGACTACGAGGGGAGCAACGTTTTCGGTAACTACGTCCTTACCGTCGTCGTCCTTTTTAACGGAGAAGCCGAGCTTATACTTGTACTGCTTGCCGCCTTCGCCGATCCTTCCGCACTCGCACGCGCCTGCGCCCGAGTTGACGATGAGGTAACCCAAGGATTCTTCGTTGGAGCTCTTGTACGAGCAGGTAGTGGTTCCGAGCATGGTGTTACACTCGGAGCAGTAAGAGGTATGCTTGTTGACACCGCCTTCGGTGAACTTAAGGTACGATACTTTGTGATTATTCGTACACACGGCGTTATCTACCTTAATGGAGACCGCGGAGGTGGTGTAGAGAGACGTGGTGTCGTCAATAGCGGAGCTTGAAGCTTCGCGTACTACGGGATTTACGGTGTAAGTGCCCGCATCATTCGCGGTTACCGTGTATCTGACTTTTACAAGCTTAGTTTTTTCGTTCGTTACGAAAGGATTAGCCGTATCAAGTACCACGTTGATAGCCGCTTCGGCGTCGAAAGCTGCGGTAGCGTCGTCACAGAGCTCAATGATCTCGCCGTCCGAAAGGGTCATGCCGCTGCTCGGAACGAGAGTGAAGATCAGAGCTTTGATATTGACGTCGCCCGCAACTTTTACGATAAAGTCAACGGCGGTGGGAGTGCCTGCGTTGATAGCCGATCCTTCTGCGATAGCGTATTCTACCGAAAGTCTCGTAGCATTGGGGACTTTATCCGTCATGTCTCCGCAGTCGGAGCAAACGATGGCGGTTTCGGTCAAGTGCTTACGAAGGTGAGAGCACTCTGCCTTCTGATCGAGAACGGGCTTGCCGTCTCCGTCGGTTTTCTTAGGACCTACCGAATAGTCGGGGTTTTGGTAAGCCGTAAAGTAAGAATAAAGGAGATAAAGCGATCTTGCTACGTTCTTCTGCTCGTCTTTGGTTACGGAAGAGTCGATTGTGCTGCGCGCCCAGTCGAGAACACCGCAGCTGTAGGATACGCTCTCGCCGTCCGCATCCGTAACGGTGATGGTGAATCGCTCGTTAAATCTTATGGGGGAGATGTTGTTGATGGAGACGTATCTGTATCCCGTCGCCTCATCTTTGGAGATCTTGACGTTCTGGGTCTGGTCGCCCATCTTTACCGTAGCCTTGTAAACGCCCTCTTCGTCGTGACAGTCGAGGTAGACCTTGAGACGAACCTTGGAGTCGAGGACGACCTCGGTAGCCTTAAATTCCACGTATTTGGAAGCACCGCTCGTTGCGGGGCGGTCGGGCGTCATATCGTAGAAATGGTTTGATCCCATTCCGTCGATAGGGTTACTGCCGGCTGTGAAGAGGCCTGCGTTTGCCAAATTGTTCGTGTTAAAGCTCTTAAGCTCCTGAGCCTTTGCGCCGGAGTTGAGCATTGCAACGAGAGGCTCTGCTATTTTTTTATACGCATCTTTTTGAGTGTTTTCGGAGTCGTTAGCCGCAGCTCTGACATTCGCAACGTATTCCTTTACGGAGCCGTTGGTGGGAGAGCCGATCGCCACGCCGTCTTTGTACCACTGAACGGTTACGGTCTCAGCCTGCTGACCGTACGACAGCGGAACCTTGATGCGTATTCTTTCGGTGCCGTCTTTGTCGGCGCGTTCGAAGTCTGCCTCGGTGAAGGTGACGGTTTTGTCGTAGGGTTTGCCGTCTTTGCCGAGATCTTTGACGGTCGCCTTGGCGGTGTATACGTCGTTGTCATTCTGGTCGAAAGTGATGCCTTCATAGGTGTAGTAGAACATCAGCTTGACGTCGCCCGAAAGGGAGATGTTGGTTGCAACGTGCTCGGGTGCTGCTGCGGGCTCGGCGCTGTTATCTGCCAGAACGGCAGGAACGATAGCTGCGACCATAAGCAGAACCATGGCTATTGCAACGGCAAATATCCACGTTTTCTTGAAAATTGAAGTCATTTTCATATGATCTTCTCCTTCTATAAATTTGCGGTTTTGGTTATTCCGCATTGATTGGTGAAGCAAGTCAGCCCCGTTTTGCCTAACCCCGCGGCATAGGGGCATTTTGCCATTATTCCACTTTGTATTATACCAAGCAACCCTGTTTTTGTCAAGTCATTTAACAATAATAATGAAGGAATTTTTTAAAATCGACATTTTGAACAAAAAAAGCCGCCTCAATTTGTTGAGTTGGCGAATGAAATTTCGGATTTTTTTATAATTGCCGTCGGAGCGGGGTGAAAAGCGTCGCTTGGTGTCTCGGGCGAGGGCGGCCGGGCAAGGGACGGACGGGCGAGGTCGGAAGGCTGCGCGAGGGGCAGACGGGCGAGGGGGGACGGTGCCGTTTGGACGCAAAAAACAAAAAACCGCCGAAGCGGTTTTTTGTTTATGAACCTCAAGTTCGAAGAACGGGTCGGATCGATCAGACCTCAGGACCTTCGATTCCGGGATCGGTAAGTTCTGCCGAGTTGCCAATGTCGTCCGTCTTGATCTCGTCTTCGGTGAGTGCGAGAAGAAACTCGGGAGTTTCGTAGGGGAGCTTGTTCATAGCCTTGATCTCCTTTTAAGTAATATGCGGTGAAGCTGCAGCTTTCATCCGCGTTATCGCCTTTCAGGCGACAGTATAAATCGTCACTTTAAATTTTATCACAACGGAAACGGCTTGTCAATAGTTTTTCGAAAAAATTTTCGTTAAAAGCACGGATTTTGCGGAAGTTTTTGGAAAATTCGATTAAATTTTATAAACTTATAGTTTAAAAATCAACCTTTTGTTTAAAAATCAAAGCTCCACGTATCTGATTGCGTATGCGGGAATAGAAATGGAGGAAAGATTTCCTTCGATCTCGGAAAAGTCGTTTTCTTCGTCGACGGCGTATATTTTGTGCTCCGAAACCGCCTTTACGTTAAGCGATACTGTGACATCCTCGCCCTTGTTGTTGACGATGGCAACTGCCTTCTTTTCTCCGTCGGTAGCCGCCAGCGCGTATACTCCGTCGGCGTCACAGCTACATTCCGCGCACTTTCCGAGAGCGTAAAGCTGACCGAATGTGTAGAAGGAGTAGTATGCCTTGAAGGGCTTGAAGTTTATGGGGTTGACCGCACCGCAGTAGCTCGACCAATATCTGAAGTCGTAGTAAAGCATCATATCGGTGGGGGTGGAGTGAAGGGCGATCATATTGGAAAGGATGTTTGAGGCGTCGTGGAGCGTGCCGCGGAGTGCCGTTCCGGGATTCCATTCGTTGAGGTGTATCTCGCAATCATTGTAGCCGTATTCATCAAGATATTTGCGGGGGTAGTGGGCGAATTGGATGTTGTCTTTGAGACTTGCGTAGGTGTGCCAGCTGAAAAAATCAAGGGGAAGCTTACGCTCGCTTATGTAGGCTAAGAATTTATGGAAAAATTCGATAAAATAGTCGGTGCGGGAGGATGAATGGGCGATCTTGGATACGTCTACGTTGTTCATAGCGTAAAATCCACAGGAGGCGTAGCCGCCGATCTTCAGGTTGGGGAAACGGGATTTGAGATGAGCCGCCGCCACGCCGTAAAGCTCTAAATACTGCTCCATAGTGCCGCGCCACATCTGGTTTTCGTTGATGTCGGGATAGTTGTCGGGCTCGTTCCAGATCTCCCAATATTCGATATTGTAATGGAAGCCGTCTGCCCAGCCCTCGTTGTAGTGCATGATGATATGCTCGCAAATGCGCGCCCATTTTGCAAAATCCTTGGGTGGATAGATGTTGTAAGCCTTTATGTCACTTTGATTTTCAATGGTAACGCCGAGGCGGTAGTAGGGCATAACACCGCTCTTCACCATTCTCTCGATAAGCACGTCGGTGAAGGCGAAGTCGTAGGATGCGGGATCGTTCTCGTCGGCATCGAAATCGGGGAATACGTTGGGGATGTCGACGTATCTCGAGCCGCCGAAGGACCCGCCCGTGTCGTGGAGACGTCCGTAGGGAATGTGCGCCGCCTGCATTCTTTCGTCCCAGCCTGCGCTGTTGCGGGGCAGAGTTACCATATTGTTGGTCGCGTGCATGGGCTTGACCTTGCCGATTACGTTTTCAAAATTTACGTTTACGTTTATCATGTTTAGTACTCCTTTTTTGCGTTTGGAGACCTGTGCGGTCAAGTTCATTATATATAAAAAGATTTGCGTTGTCAACCTGAATTTGAATTTTTTGTAAAAAATAAAACGTTATGGCAAAAAACACGAGACCTACCCGTGGGTAGGTCTCGCTTTTTTGATTACTTACCGTAGGGAGCGGGTGCGCGGTGGTGTCTCATTCCACCTCTGCTTCTTCCGCCCTCAAAGAAGTCCTCGACGCCGTCTCTTACGTTGTCGATTCCTCGCTTGGCATCGTCTGCGACGTTATCGGTAACGCTTCCCGTACCCGACTCGGTGTTCGAGCCCGTACCCGATTCGGTGTTGGAACCGGTGCCCGACTCGGTGTTCGAGCCCGTACCGGATTCGGTGTTGGAACCCGTACCCGATTCGGTGTTCGAGCCTGTGCCCGATTCGGTGTTCGAGCCTGTACCCGATTCGGTTCCGTTGCTGCCGCTTTCGGTTGAGGACGAGGTGCCGCTGCCTTGGTTTTGAGTGGTGCCGCTTTCGGTAGTGCTTCCGTTGCCGCTGTCGGTATTGTTTCCGCAGGCGGTGAGGGTGGACGCGCATAACGCGAGAGCGATCGCCGTAATCATGATCTTTTTGTTAAGCATAACCTCAACTCCGTTTTTCGTATTTGAGCAAGCGCAAGAATAACGCTTGCCCATATTTATTTTTTCCGAAATTTTTACGAAAAAACGCAGAAAAATCAGGCAATTGGGAGTTATGATGACGAGTTTTTGCGAATAAGATTATACTTAAGAAGGAGGATATGAAAATGGCATTTTTAACAAATATTTCGGTTTTTTTGAAAGCAACTATTGACAATATTTATAAATTTGTTTATAATATAAAATGTGAATTATTTTTAATAGCGGTAATGGCGCTCCCGGCGATTTTGTGTATCCTGCTGCCTTTCCCCGCAGAGGCAAGCTCCGCCGAACGGGCAGAGCCCGTCCGATTCGTCTTAAAGGATACGGGACACGCCGCAGACGGGGAGATCGTTTTTGAGATAGCGCTCTCGGAAAAGCGGGAGCTTTGCGGTATGCTGGCAACGCTTCGATATGACGAAGCCTCTCTTGAATTCGTGAACTGCGAAATCGATAAGTCGCTTTCGGAAAAAGGCTTCGTTCTGTCGGCACATCTCCGTAACGGAAAGGTCGTTTTACTGTTGGACGGAAGCGAGAACTTTGAGGCGGAAACGGTGGCGCGTCTGGTTTTTAAGCCTAAGTGTGGGGGCGAGTTCGGTTTTTTGCTGACTCCGATCTCGGCTTTTAAGTGGGAAAACGGAGAGCTTTGCGATCTGGGAACAGAGACGATCGCAGAGTCTCTTGTGTTTTCCCGAGATTTATCGGAGACCGCGCCGCAGATGTCGTCCGCGCGCCTTGACGAATCCGAAAGCGGAAGGGAATTAACGCTTTTCGGAAGCGTTTCCGAGGGCTTTGCGGCGGGATTCGACGTGTGCGTGGTCGACCTTTCAAGCTTTGAAAGCGAAGCGTTCAGCACCGTGTGGGTGCTTGACCCCAAGGAAGGCAGAGTGAAAAGCATCAACTGCTCTTTGGCGCTCTCCGACGGCGAAAGCCTTTGCGTGATAGTCAAGCCTGTTGCGTTCGTCGGTCGGCGGACGGTGACGGGAAAAGAAAAAATATATATTATAGACGGCGGCGAGCTTATATATTAGCTCCCAAAAAACAATATCGTTCAAACGTACGAAACGGGGCGTATGCTCCTTTGAGAGGTGGATATGGAAAAAAGTTGCGGTCGATGGTTGAAAATACTTTCGATATCGGTGATCCTGTCGCTTTTGGCAGGCTTGGCGATACCTTTTTTGTCGGCGGATCTGCCCGAGCCCGATACCGAAGGAGAGAGCGCGGCGGATACGAACGAAACGGGTGAGGAGAATACTTCCGAGGATATATCAGAAGATGCTTCCGAAGAATCCACCGAGATCGATCCCGAATATTATTTGATATTCGACGCTCATTATATGGAGGAAAATTCGGGCAGTATATGGAACGTGCATCAGGGTAGTTGTTCGTTCAAGAGCGACGAGGACGGTGTTTACGCGCTCTGTTTCGAGCCGCAGTATGAGGAATCTGGTGCAGCCGACCCGTGGATCAATTTTGCTCCCGCCGAGACCTACAGTGCGGACCGTTACAAATACGTTACTGTGCTTACCAAGGCGGCGGTTGCGGATATCTCGACCAGATTCGAGCTGTTTTACGTAACGGGGACTAATGTAAACTATAACGGGAATTATACTCAATCAAAAAATTATACTAAGATGAACGGCTGGCAGTTTATCAATTTTGACTTCAGCCGAGATCCCAACTGGAAGGGAGATATAAAAAAGTTGCGTCTCGACGTTTACACGGGAAAGGTCGAGTGCGTTAACGAGATCGCGGCGGTCATATTCGGCGAAACCCCCGAGGACATATACGACGCGGCGTTTAAGATACTTTGTGAGGATATGTTCCCCGCAAAGCAGACGCTTTCGGATTTTACCGAGAGTGAGCTTTCCTGTTTTTCTTCGCCCGAGGCGCCGTCGGGGCACGAGCAATTGCACGACACTAAAGTAAGCGTCAGGAACGGAAATCTCAGATTTGACGCCGTGGGAAGCTTTACCGACCCGTTCGTCGGCTTCTTTTACAAGTCCCTTATGGACGCAAGAAATATTGCCGAGTCTGACAGACTGACTACCGAGGACTTCAACCATACCGTTATAAGATACAGAACGCCAAGCTCGGTCGGGATCAACAATATGGAGCTTTTCCTGTATACCGGTAGCAATTACGGCCCTTTTCAGGTAGACGTTGTGGAAGACGGTCAGGTAAATAAAAAATACGCAGCCGTCCAAAAGCTATATACCGTTTCCAAGAATAATGATTGGAAATGTATGTCGGTCAAAATGAACAAAGAAGGTTTTGCTTCTGCGTGGACAGGAGATTTCAACGGCTTCCGTATAGATTGGTGCAGCACTCCCGTATCGGGAAGCTTTATGGAGATATCCGACATAATGTTTTATGCCGACGGGAACGTTGCAGACGTTGTTTCGGGCGCTCTCAACACCATAAATCTTGCCCTCGATAAAAGCGTGGATACCGAGCGCCCCTTGCTAAATCTCCCCTTTGACGGCAGTCAATATACTTATACCGATTTTCGTTACTTGGGCGATAAGATCACCGAATACAATGCTACGTCCATCAGCTTTAGAGCGGAAAACGGTGTAAGGAGCGCGGTGCTTGAAGCGGATCAAGGCTCGTCGGACGTTTATATAGAGCTTGAGGCAGGCGGAGCAGACGCCGCAAGGTATCAGTATTTTTCACTGCTTTTGAAGGCGGAGGAGATAAGACCCGAAAATTTCGTTCTTTATTATAAGAGCGAGGGTCAGGAATACGAAGCGTCACGGTCGGTAAGCGCGGAATACGCCGATATAGACGGTTGGCAGGTTCTTACCTTTAAGATCGAAAACTCAAAAGCGAGGACGGTTCAGGTCATAGACAGCCTTAAGCTTTATTATGCGGGAGAAGACGATACGCCCTCCGACTCTCGGATAAAGGTAGATCTGGGTGCGGCTTCTTTCAGTGAAAATTATAACGCCGCTTACGACGGAGCTTTTTATATGCTGTCGCGGGTCTACATCCCCGTCCAAACCTTTTCCGATTTCAGCGCGAATGATGCAAAGCTTTTCGGCTCGGAGGATAAAAGCGGAAATAATACGGTACGCGCCGACGGTGGAAATCTGGTATATACTGCCCGAGCCGCCGTTTCATCGCCGCAAAAATACTTCGATTACAAGAATTTTGCCGCAGGAAGGGGTCAATCGGCTCTTACCGTACAGGATATTGAATACACGGTTATAAGATACAGAGCGCAGACGATAGCTCCTGAAAACGCCAATATGATTTGGATCATGTTTTCGGGAGATAGCAACGTGCCGTCCGTTAGCTCCGCCCGATACGAGGTTACTTCGGAATGGGCGTGTGTGGCAATGGGGATGGTGAAGTCGGATGCGAAAGACAAGATAAACGGTTTCTACATCAATTGGTGCAGCAACGCTACTGCCGACGCATATCTGGAGATATCGGATATTATGTTTTACGGCAACGGATCGGATGCCGAAGGAATGTCTGCCGCATTGACTGTCCTTGATATTAAGCTTCCCGCGGTACAACAGCCGGATGATGATGAGCTGCTGGAGGACGACGAGCTTGAGACCGATGATACGAACGGTGAGAGCAGTGAGACCGAAAGTGAATCCGAAAGTGAATCCGAAAGTGAATCGGAGAGCGAATCGGCAAGCGAATCGGAAAGCGGATCGGAAAGCGGATCGGAAAGCGAATCGGCAAGCGAATCGGAAAGCGGATCGGAAAGCGGATCGGAAAGCGGATCGGAAAGCGGATCGGAAAGCGAATCGGCAAGCGAATCGGCAAGCGGATCCGAAAGTGAGTCGGAAAGCGAGTCTCAAAGCGAATCGGCAAGTGAATCCGAGAGCGAGTCTCAAAGCGAATCGGCAAGTGAATCTGAGAGCGAGTCTCAAAGCGAATCGGCAAGCGAATCGGCAAGCGAGTCGGAGAGCGAGTCTCAAAGCGAATCGGCAAGTGAATCTGAGAGCGAGTCGGAGAGCGAGTCTCAAAGCGAGTCCGAAAGCGGATCTCAAAATTTAAGCGGCAACACGGAAGGCAACGGCGGAGGAAGCTTGGGTGATCCGTCGGGATCGCACGGCTCCTATAACGGAGAGGAAAACGCTTCCGAAGGTTCAAATACGCCTATCTACGTAGCGTATTCCTTCCTCGGTTCTTTGGGCGTTGCTTCGGTAATTGCGGTATTGATAATAAGGCGCAGACCTATTATTTAATGCCGATCTTAAACGGAATTAATTAAGAAGGCTTCCCGAAGCAGTTCGGGAAGCCTTCTTAATTATAAACGCTGTTAATGGTTTGCGGCAATAGCTTTGGCAAGCTTTTCGGGGGTGTTGATCTCGGGCGAGATATCCGCCGAATATCCTTCTTCCTCCAGCATGACCATAAGCTCTGCGATGTCAAGTGAATCAAGCCCCATTTCGGTGAACTTCTGATCGGGACGGTAGCTTGATACGGGTCTGTCCTGATATTCTGCGATAATTTCAATAATTTTCTGTTCCATAAATCTTTCTCCTCGAAGTTTTTGATTTTACGTAATTATTTTAACATGATTTATCGTATTTGTCAATGCGGGGATGCAAAAAAACGTATAAAAAGGGTAAGCGTAGCCTTTTTCGTCGGAACGAAGCGTGAAAGACAAAAATATAACCGCCGTTAAAAACAGTATTATCAAGAAAACCGAGAAAATACACGGCCGTTTTTGAGTTTTTTGTTGACATGAAATATATTTCGTATTATAATTTAAATGGTTACGGGAAAGTAACCTACAGCTTTCGGAGAGGTGTGAAAATATGTTTGAATCTTTGAAAATGAAGAAAAGAAGCGTGATTCTCGATACCGATATCGGACCCGACTGCGATGACGTGGGAGCGTTGGCGGTCTTGTTTTCTTACGTAAAGGAAACGGGCTGCGAAATTCTCGGCGTAAACAACTGCACGTCGAATCCTTACGGCACGGCGACGATCGACGCTATAAGAGAGTATTGCGATATGCCCGAGTTTTTAATCGGTTCTTATTCAAAATCGGGATTTTATGCCGACCACGACAGATATAACAAGTATATAGCAGAAAATTATTCCGCAAAGTATAAAAACGGTACTTTCAAAAGTCTTTCTCACGTTGAGTTTTACCGCAGTCTTTTGGCAAATGCCGAGGACGACGGCATCATACTTATAACTATCGGAATGTTCAATGCTTTTGCCGATTTTCTCAAGAGCGGCGCGGATGATATAAGCCCCTTGACGGGAATGGAATTGGCGGCTAAAAAGCTTCACGCAGTGGTTTCTATGGCGGCTGTCTTACCTGCCGGAAGAGAATTTAACGTGATTTGCGATTTCGAGGCTTCAAAATTCTGCTTTGATAACTGCCCTGCGCCGATGTACCTCTCTGATTTTAAAGTTGGTATGCTGATATTTACTGGATATGCTCCCGAAGAAGCGGAAAGGTATAGAAATAATCCTATCTTTGATTCTTATCAGCTTTATACTGCAGGCAGACAAAGAGTTGGATTTAACCGTTCCTTCGACCTCACTGCGGTTCAGTTTGCATTTGAAGGAGAGGGAGAGCTTTATTCCTTAACGCAGGCAGGCAGACTTGATTTCTTCAACGAAGCCCCCGACCGTCTTCCCAATCCCGACGCAACGAGATTTGTTGAGTGTGACGGAGGCAGGATCAGATTTATGGTAAAAGAGGCGTCTGATGAGATCATAGCCGCATCTCTGCAAGCGAGAATGGACGAATTTAACAAATAATCTTTTGAAAAACTAAAAAAACGACTAAATTGCGGAATTTATTTTTCTCCACTTGACATTTAAAAAGTAAGTGATATAATTTAGGTGTTAAGTAATGAATTTTTGAGGTTTTGTAATGGATAATACGCAAAATCAGATGTTCGAGTCGTCTGCCTATAAGCGCTCCCGTAACGCCTACAGGTGGGAATGTACCTTTGAATATTTCGTGGCGATATTGGTAGGAGACGCGTTTCTGGCAAAGCTTCTGACCTATATCGGCTTTACCGAATCCGAGACGGGTATAGTTTCCTCGCTGGTTACTCTCGCGTTTCTTTTCCAGCTCGTGTCGGTTTTCGTCGTAAGAAAGATAACCAACACGAAAATGGTAGCGATACTTTTCCATACGGCGAGCCAGATATTTTTTATGTCGCTGTATATCATACCCTTTTTGCCGTTTGCCGCGCCCTTTAAAAAGCCTTTGGTAATAATCTGTATTCTTGCGGCGTATTTTGGCAACTATATGGTGTCTACGGTGATATTCAGATGGGGTAATTCCTACGTTGATCCCAAAAAGCGCGCGGGATTTACCGCGGGTAAGGAGATCATTTCCCTGATTTCGGGAATGGTAGTCTCCTTTGGCGCGGGATACGTAATGGACCTCTTTGAGGCGGGAGATAATCTTGAGGGCGGATTTATATTTGCGGCGATATCGATATTGATATTCTGTATAAGCGACCTTTGTATGCTCCTTCTTATCAAAAACGATATAAAGCCGAAGAATAAGAAGGGCGAAGGCTTGTCTATGAAGGATATAGTCACCAACACGCTGTTAAACAAAAACTTTTTGAGCGTAGTGGTGCTTATGACGCTGTGGGACGTTGCGATATATATGGTCGTAGGCTTTATGGGAACGTATAAGAATATGCTCTTTACACTGGGCGCTGTTCAGCTTATCAACGTTTCGGGTCAGCTGTCTCGCGCTCTGCTTTCAAAGCCCTTCGCCAAGTACACCGAAAAGAGGACGTTTGCGAAGGGAATCGAGCTTGGTCTTATTATAGCCGCGTCGGCAATGTTTATAAATATTTTCACGACTCCCCAAACCGCGTTTTTGGTTATAATCTATACGATCCTATATAACGTGTGTATGGCGGGCGTTTCGGGAAATATCACCAATATAACGTACAGCTACGTGGATAGCAGATATTTTGCCGAGGCTTCGGCAATAAAGAACAGCGTTGGAGGACTTTTCGGCTTCGGTGCGTCTCTGCTCGGCGGTTGGATACTCAACCTCGTTCAGAGCAATCAAGACAAGATACAGGAGATCGTAGGCTTCCAAATCTACGGTCAGCAGGTGCTCAGCGCTATATCCTTCGTGATGCTCGTGATCACGATATTGTTCACTCACTTCGTGGTGGCAAAACAAAAAGTAATGATCCAATAACAAAAAGCTTGCTTGACAAAAAAGATCAAGCAAGCTTTTTATTATTCTATCGGTGCTTCTTTAAGTGTAATGCCTATACTGACGCTTTCGCCGTTGCGGAACACCTTAAGGTTTACCGTGTCACCGCCGTGAAGATCGTTCAGGTAGCTTGTAAGCTGTTCCACCGTGTAGACCCTTATGCCGTCTGCGTTGGTGATTATATCGCCGTGAAGGATTTTACCGTGGGCATCCATTCCCTCGGTAGTGGAGGTAACGAGAATTCCGCTTTCCTCGGCAAGAGCCGCGTATCCCGGGTTAGCCATAGCGTACTCCTCTTCCACGAAGCTTATGCCTGTTTCGGTCTCAACGTACCATAGATCCTTTTCGACGGTCACGCAGGTGATCCCCAGCATCGGTCTGCCGCTGGAAATAGTTGACGTTACACCGTCGGTATTGCCGTTTTCGATTATTGCTCTGACCAATGGGATGACTCCGTCGGAGGGAAGGGCAAATCCCATGCCGTCAATATTGTATAGCGTTCCGTTTCCTTTGATGTAGGAATCTAACCTCATAGTGACGATGCCTATGACCTGACCTTGGGAATTTATCAACGCGCCGCCCGAATTTCCTCGGTTTATTGTCGCGTCGGTCTGTATCAGGCGCATCTTTTTCTTGACTTGGGAGCCGTTGTATATCTTTATCTCTCTGTTTACCGCCGATACGATGCCGCGAGTCACGCTCCAGGCATAGTCCGAACCTTCGGGTGCACCTATGGCGTAAACGGTCTCACCCTCCTTGCAAGAGGAGCAATCCGATAAGAGCGTCGCAGGGCTGAGTCGGTCTTGGTCTATTTTAAGAACGGCGATATCGTCGTGCTTTGAATATCCGATAAGCTCTGCCTTCAGGTTTTGAGAGGACTTGTAAAGCTTGACGTAAATATCCGCGGCGCCCTCTACGACGTGATAGTTCGTGACGATGTATCCGTCCGAGCTTATGATAACGCCGCTTCCCGAGCCTGAGCCGTCTACGGTGATCAATACCACAGAGTCTATAACGGACGCAACGGCTTGGGCGCCGTCCTTGCCGCTGAATTCATTGTCGGGCAGATCAATTCCTATCTTTTCAAGCATTGAATCAACGAAATCGTAAATAGCTCCCGAATTAGCGGTGTAAACCACGGGGATCACCGCAGTGCCCTTCGTGTTGGCAAATAATCCGATAATTACGCACGAGCATATTGCGATCATAACAACTATGGAGATCGTGGACAAAACGATACCCGACAGTAAATAACGGGTGTTTTTCTTTTTTTCTTGGGAGATCTCCGAATTTGAGAGAGGGGCGCTGCCGTCGCCGTCGGCGCTTGAGCTTTCTTTATCCGAAGGCTCGTTCTCGGCGGAATTTTGTGTTTTGTAGTCGGTAAGGGTCTCTTCCGATACGCTTTCGCCGCTTCGTTCAACGCTTTCGCCGCTTGCAAGAGCGGTTGATGCTTCGGGAGCGTCGGCGTTCGACGCGGGAGGGCTGCTTTGACCTTGGTTATCTTCGCTTAGGCGCGGCTCGAATTTCGCGGCGATGCTTTCTCCTTTGGCGTTTATCCTAAGGCTTTTTTGCCGTAGCAGTTCTTCCTTGCGGGAGATCCTTTCTTGCTTTTGTTCGGATCTGCCCTGCGGAATCTTTTCATTTTCGTTCATTAAAAAACCTCTTTTTATGAGTAAGCGGGGCTGTCTCGGTTGAGACAGCCCGCGAAGTTATGTAGATGATAATCAGTTGAGAAGCTCGAATTTGTAGCCTACGCCCCAAACGGTCTTGATTACCCATTTTTCGCTGGTGCCGTCAAGCTTTTCACGAAGACGCTTGATGTGAACGTCGACGGTACGGGAGTCGCCGAGATAGTCGAAGCCCCAGACCTTGTCAAGAAGCTGATCGCGGGTAAACACGCGATTGTAGTTGGATGCGAGGAAGTAGAGAAGCTCAAGCTCCTTGGGGGGGATATCGATGCTTCTGCCGCGAAGCTTAAGCTCGTATTTCTGGAGGCTGATCTCGATATTTTCAAATCTGATCACCTCGTCGTCTGCCTGAGGAACGTGGGACTGGCAACGGCGAAGAACCGCCTTGATCCTTGCCGAAAGCTCCTTGTTGTCGATGGGCTTGACCATATAGTCGTCTGCACCCAGCTCAAGACCCAATACCTTGTCGAAAACGTCGCCCTTGGTGCTTATCATAATAATGGGCTTTGCGCTGTTTTCGCGGATCTCGCGGCAAACCTGCCAGCCGTCCTTCTTGGGAAGGGTGATATCGAGGATAACTATGTTGGGGTCGTACATTTTGAAGAAGCTTATGCCCTCGCTTCCGTCGGAAGCGACCTTAACGTCGTAGCCCTCGTTCTCGAAGTATGTTCTGATGGGCTCGCTGAGTGCTGCCTCATCTTCAATAATAAGAATTTTTGTGTCCATCATTTTTGACGTCCTCCGGATTATTATATTCCTGAATTTTCTGATTTTTGCAATCTTTTCCGAATTTTTGATTCTTGTCCGTATTTTAATTATACAAATTCAATCGGGCGGTTGTGTGAAAAATGGATGAAATTTGAACGAAATTTCAACGCCGTTAAATTTGCGGTCATAAGAAAAGCTATCAATCTTTATCGGTTGTTAATAATTATACCACAGAGAAATGGATTTGTAAAGCACTTTTTAAAAAAATTCGATCAAACTTTTAATATTTTGGGGAGAAACTTTGAATTTCGTTAAAATTTGATAAGAGGTTTGATAGCTGTTATTTTGAGGAAAGGTTCAGGACTGCACAAATTTTTGATTTCGTTAAGTAAAAGGCAAAATCTTCGCTGTTATTTAGTCCACGATCCATTTACAAACATTCGGATCATACATAGAATTAAGTGTATATTTTTTTGTACAAACCTCTTGAAGGACGAACGGTTTTGTGATATAATACAATTATCAGATAAATCCAATATTGTAAGGTGCTCGGCTTCCGGTTGTCAAGAAGCACTTGCCTTTCGATTGAATTTGTATGACAGCCATCGGAGTTTGGCTTGGCGACATATTTAGCTTCGATAAAACAAATTATATTTTTGGTGGCATTATGAAAAAAAGAATTTTAGCAGGCGCGCTCGCATTAATTCTGGCGCTGATAATGGTAGCGATGGTAGGATGCGAAACCAACAATCCGTCTGAAACCGCTTATTGGTTTTCAAAAACGAGCACTGATTTTGTTGCGTTTGACGACGACAATTACAATCTGACCGATGCGGGCAGTTACTGGTATTTTACGGCGGCAAAGGATATGGACGTTACGATGAGTGTCATCATCAACGTCGACCATTTCTCCTCCGCTGCTTATTTGTACGTTAATGGCACACAGGTGCAGAGTGAGGTCAACAGGGGCGTATACACGTACGTGTACAAGCTGTCGTTGAAAAAAGGCGACGAGATAAAGATACATGCATTTTGGACAAATTCATTTTATGCTAATGAAACCGGGTTCGAGATGCAGCAGATCTGTATGAGTACGGGTGAAAAAAACTATCTTTTGACCGAATTTGACAACTTAAAATAATTTCGGAGGAAAAGAAAATGAAATTCTTAACGAAGCTGTTAAGCCTTTTGATGTGTTTGTGTATGCTCATGCCTGTGCTTGCCGCCTGTGCGCCCGAAGAGGAATCTTCCGGTGAATTCCAGGAGGCAGAACCGGTTATTGAGCCATATATTTACAGCGAAGACGACAAATTTGCGCTTACTGCAAGCGCAATTATGACCATGGTTACAGACAAAATCTTATCAGCAGCAAAAGACAAGGCTACGGAATTTGCCGGCGATTTAGGAAACAAGGTTGTTACAAAAGCAACGAATTGGATAAAATCCAAGCTGCTTTACTGTCTGGAGATCGAGCCGACCCCCGAGCCTCCTCAGTATACCTCTACCGACGTTTACAATAAGCTGACAGTTATAGAGGATGACATCCGGGACATGAAAAACTCCTTGGATATTCTGAAAAACCAGACCAGTGACAACCAATACTACATAAAATACACGGCGTTTATAAACAGTCTGACCGAAATAAGAACGTATACCGAAACACCGTTCAACTCCCTTGAAACCTTGAACGGAATGTCAGAGGGATCTGAGGCAGATTATTCGGCGCTTGCAAATTCTATCGAAGTTTCCCTTCGAGGAAGCGGAAGCTACGTCGTCCCCATTGAGCAGCAAACCGAGATCAGCAAAAAAACGCTGTCATACGGAAATGCTATTCTGGGTGACGAAACCTCCTCTTCTTTCTTGAACACGTACGGTATATTCAACATAATAAGATACTTTGCGGGACGTGAGACCCCCTGGGCTCATCAAAGAAAAGAGATAGAAGACGCCTATATGTCATCTATCATTTATACCTACAGAAACGCTCACGCTCTGGTGGTTTTTGATCTGGCATATCAGATGAACGCTATCGGTGTTGAAGAGGTCTACCTTGCCCCCGACGGCACAGTGATCGCATTCAAATACAGCGCGGACGGAACGGATGCGAAATGGTATTATAACGCATATCCCTATCAGGAGACCGCGTTGACAACAAAATATGCTGCAACCTTTGAGAGCTTCTCTGAAAATCCCGTATCGATCACGGATATAGACGCCACTGTATACTCACAGCTCGTGTTCCTGTTTGGATATTACGGACAGCATCAGGCACAGTACAATAAAATATTGCGTGCTATGGATTCCTTTACCCGCGAGAACAACGAAACGCATTTCATTCTGGAAACTCAAAATAACAGAAAGTATGCAAAAGATCTCTCGGGTATGTATAGCCAGGACTTCATTACCCTTAACAAAAGCGATGAATTTGAATTTGACTGTGATAAGTTTAAGGATTGCACAAAAAAAGAGTTCCTGGAATTTGTGAATTTGATAAAGCCCTATGCCGGGGAACAATCTCTGTACGATTATCTGAGATACGTCGGATTCGAGGTTCCAAAGGTGACGAATACGTATTCTTACCAAAACGTCCTGATATTAGGTATAGAAAAGTTGAGTGACCGTGACAGAAAAGATAATACACAGTATATCCGACGCTTTAAGATACACGCTATTGATATAGACATAAAAGTAAAGGACATTGGAGATAATTCGTTTACCGGCTGGATCATGTGCACGAGTGCCTATTGGTCGGGAGTTTGTAACGACAAAAAAGCCTGGTCACATACGGTGTCTTTGTTTAATTACAACGACACGGGTTCATTAGCGGGTATTGCCGGAGAGTATAACTGTTCTTTAAGCAATTGGTCTTGGAAAGGCGCTTCCCTAAAGATCCCATACTTTGTTTCCTTGCACGGTCTTTCAACGTCAAGCAGATCCGGCAGGGTTTCGCGCTCAAATATGGGATCAACGTGGTAAGATATGCTTCCGTTTATAACTCTGTTTGGAATTAGGGTCGATTCCGCGCTCTTCTTTTGGGGAATCGGCATTATAGCCGCGCAGGCTTATTATCAGACCTTAGGCAAAAAATATGGGTTCAGATGGTATCAATCGCTTGTATTTGGGTTTTCGTTCCTGATTTTTGAAATAATAGGAGCGAAGATCCTGTACATAGCGGAGAGCTTCAATTCGGTTCTTGAAAACGGAATAGGCTTTAGCGGATTTTCCTTCTTCGGCATTATGTTTTCGGTCCCTTTGCTTGTCTGGGTGCTTTCAAAATTTGTAAAGATACCCTTTGGGAAGCTGATGGACTTTGCATCCGTCGGGATCTTGCTTGAGCTTGCGTTTTACCGTGTTGGTTGCACCTGCGCGGGCTGCTGCGCGGGAATCCCTTTCCCTTATGGCATGGTATACCCGAATGGGGACGTACTGTTTCCGGTTCAGCCGATAGAGGCAGCCTTGGATGTTATACTTGCGGTTGTGCTGGTCGTTTTATTCTTAAAGAAAAAAATACGCAGCGGGGAACAGTATCTTCTCTATATGTCCGGTTATGGCGCAATACGGTTTGTGCTTGAATTTTTCAGAAAAAGAGAGCTGCTTTTCGGTGTGGTTTCGATCTCACATATCTGGGCAATTTTGGCTTTGTTGATCGGACTTTCTATATTGATCGTGATGCGAGGAAGAAATAAATGCCAAAAAGAAAACTGAATTTGCTGACCGCTCTTCTGTTTCTCTGCCTGCTTCTGGTTGCCTGTAGGCATCCGAATGCGGAGCTCCCTCAAAAAGAAGAAGGCGAAAAGGAAAGCCATACGTTATTGATATATATGTGCGGCAGCGATCTGGAAAGCGAACGCGGATATGCAAGCAACAATATAGAAGAAATGCTCAAAGCGAAGCTTCCCAAAAATATAAAAGTGGTTCTGCAAACCGGCGGTGCTGAGGATTGGCATACGTCGGGAATCTCTGCGGAGAATATAGGACGTTATGAGGTGAGCGACGGGGAGCTGACAAGCGTATCCGTTTTGCCTCAGGGCAATATGGGAGACAGAGAAACGTTACTGTCTTTTTTGACCTTTGCAAAGGAGAATTACCCGGCAGATAAAACGTCGTTGATATTATGGGATCACGGAAGCGGATCTGTCGGCGGTGTGTGCTTCGATGAGAATTACGGCATGGATGCATTGACGCTGAACGAGATTGACGGCGCGCTTTCGGAAGCCGACGTTGATTTTGAATTTATAGGCTTTGATGCCTGTCTGATGGCAACTTACGATACCGCAAGCGTTATAAAAAACTATGCGGATTATATGATCGCCTCCGAGGAATTGGAGCCTGCGTCGGGTTGGGATTACAAGGCGCTGATCGAAAATCTGGGCGGCGAGGATTTCTATACCGAGGTTTTAAGCTCGTATGCCGAAAGGCAGGACAACAAGACCTATTATACGCTTTCGGTTATAGCTCTCTCGGGTATGCTCGAGGTTGATAGGACAATAGATCTCATAATTGAGAATGTCAATGCCGATATTTCGATACTCGGAACGGCATTGGATAATACCGTCCGTTTCGGCGCAAAAGAAACGAACAAGCGCAATACAAATCTGTTTGATCTGTGCTCGTTTGCAAACAATCTCGGAATAGAGTGTGATTTTTCTGATTTTATCAGAACGTCAAACGGAAGTGCCAGACAGGGGGCAACGGGATTAAGTATATATTTCCCCGCGGAGGGAACCGATGACCCCAACAATTATACGGAAATATGTAAAAATTCTGAATATGCTGCATTCATTGATGCTTACGCAAACCGCATTCCGGAGAATCCGATCGAATTTGACCTTGTGGGATTCGACAATAACGGAAAGCTGTCCTTTTCTCTGACCGAGGATTCTTTGAAATACGTTCAGTCGGTCAGCTATGAGTTGCATATCTATGCGGAAGGATTTGCCGAAGATGGCGGAGCAAAAAACATGTATTGTGTCGGTGCAGATAATGACATTACAAGGCAGCACGCACTGTACACCGTGAATTTTACGGGCAAATGGGTCTATTTGAATGATCTGCTATTGCACTGCGACATATTGGAAGAGCAAGACCAATATACGGTGTTTTATGCTCCGGTTATCATTGAGGATGAATACTGTTATCTGATTTTCAGCTATATCGGTTCATCAAAAGTAATTGCGATTGAGGGATATATAGAGGGCGGCGATGTCAGCTCGCGTATCAATCCCTTGAAGGAGGGAACTGAAATAACTGTAATTTATGAGATCTCGGGTGAAACTGACGGAGCTTCATATTATGAAGAGGGCTCGGTCGTTTATGACGCTGACACCGTAGTTAGTGTAAGGGAGCTCGAAACGGGTTATTATCAGTATATCCCGAAAGTAACAGATATTTTTGGAAACGTATATTACGCGAATACCGCGATCGTTTATTTTGACGGAGTTAACAGTACGATAATAAATATTGCGGCAGGCTAAGAAAAGCGGAGGGCACAGCTCACCGCTTTTCGGCTTTTGTGGTGGAAAGCAGCCGTCAAAGCTACATTTTTAAAATCTTTTTTCATAATTTTGCCCGAGGTCTTGAAAAATCCCGAAAAAAGTATTATAATCTATTTTATAATAGGTAACTATGTGTATTTTTACAGAAAGCAGGTATATATTTTATGAAACTCGGTATCGTGGGACTTCCTAACGTAGGAAAATCAACACTTTTTAATGCATTGACCAATGCGGGCGCGGAGAGCGCGAACTATCCCTTCTGCACCATTGAGCCTAACGTAGGCGTGGTTACTGTGCCCGACAGCCGTCTCGACGTGCTGGCGAAGATGTACGACCCCAAGAAGTACACTCCCGCCATTATTCAGTTCGTTGATATTGCGGGTCTGGTTAAGGGCGCGTCTCAGGGCGAGGGACTTGGAAATAAGTTCCTTTCCAATATCCGCGAATGCGACGCGATAGTTCATGTCGTCCGTTGCTTTGAGGACGATAATATCATTCACGTTGACGGCTCGGTCGATCCTATGCGTGACCTTGAGACCATCAATATGGAGCTTATTTTCTCCGATATGGAAATGGTTGAGAGAAGAATCGACAGAACCAAGAAGGCTATGAAGGGCGACAAAACGCTTGCGGGCGAGCTTGCGCTCTTTGAGAAGATCTACGCGACCCTTGAAAGCGGCCTTTGCGCGAGAACCATGGAGCTTTCTGAGGACGAGCTGGCTTGTCTTTACGACACCCCTCTGCTGACTATGAAGCCCGTAATTTACGTTGCAAACGTTTCCGAGGACGACGTTGCGGGCGAGCCTACCGAAAACGAGGCTTATATGGCTCTGAAGGCATTTGCCGAGACAGAGAAGAGCGGAGTTATCGCTATCTGCGCGGGAATTGAAGCCGAGATCGCGGAGCTTGATGGCGACGAAAAGCAGATGTTCCTCGAGGATATGGGCATTGAAGAAAGCGGTCTTGACAAGCTTATCAAGGCAAGCTATTCCTTGCTGGGTCTCATCAGCTACCTGACTGCGGGACCCGAGGAGGTTCGCGCTTGGACTATCACCCGCGGCACAAAGGCTCCTCAGGCGGCAGGTAAGATCCACTCCGACTTTGAGCGCGGCTTTATCAGAGCCGAGGTCATCGCATTTGACGATCTGGTCGCTTGCGGTAATATGGTTGCCGCCAAGGAAGCCGGTCTGGTTCGTTCCGAGGGCAAGGAGTACGTCATGAAGGACGGAGATATCGTTCTGTTCAGATTCAACGTTTGATATATGCAAAGAGGGGGGAGAAGTCCCTTTTTGAAAAAAGTGACTTCTCCCCCCTCTCTGCACACTCCCCCCTTTTCTCCAAAAACTTTTTGAAAAAATAAGGGCGGAGGTGTCTTTTTTATTAAAAGTTTTTTGAAAGGGGTTTGGGGAAGACTTTTTCAAAAAAGTTTTCCCCAATACATTCCAAGGAGAAATAAAATGAGAATGAGAAAAAAGAAGCACGGCGAGGAGAGAATACTTGCCTGTGCGGAGCTGTTGATACAAGATCCTACCGTCCTCAAGGACGATCCCGCGGCGGCATTTCCCGACAAGAGCCGCAAGCTCTGCCTTGAGATCGGCTGCGGAAAGGGCAATTTTGCCGTTGGTACGGCGGCTAAAGATCAGGATTGCAATCTTATCGCTATGGAGAGAGCGAGAGACGTTTGCTGTCTCGCGCTGGAGAAGGCTATGGCTTGCAAAGAAAGCCGACCCGATAATCTTCGTTTCATTATCGGTGACGCGGACAATCTTGAAGAGTGGTTCCCCGAAAAGTGTCTTGATATTCTGTATCTGAATTTCAGCGACCCTTGGCCCAAGGCGGGTCACGCAAAGCGCCGTCTTACTCACAGAAATTATCTTGCAAAATATAAAAAGCTCTTGAAAGATGGCGGTCTGCTTATTTTCAAGACAGACAACGTAGGTCTTTTCGACTTTTCCCTTGAGGAGTTTGAAGAGTTTGGACTGAAGATCGAATGGATGACCCGCGACCTCCATAACAGCGAAAGAGCAGAGGGCAACGTAATGACCGAGTACGAAAAGAATTTCTCGGAAAAGGGATTTACCATCAACTCCGCGATAGTTAGATTTTGATATGAAACATTCTGAATTTGATAACCTGCCCGGCGGCGTTCTGGCGGTGCATAAGGGGGAGGGAATGACTTCTCACGACGTGGTTTCAAGAATGAGAAGGATTCTCGGAACACGGAGAATCGGACATTCGGGAACTCTTGACCCGTTGGCAACGGGAATTCTTCCCATATTTGTGGGACGAGCCACCCGTGCCTGTGAGTTTGCTCTTTGCGATGAAAAAGCATATACTGCAAGATTTCGTCTCGGCATTATTACAGACACCCAGGATATAACCGGTGAAGTCCTTGAAAAAAGGAATGTGAATGTAACGGAGACTGAAGTTGCAGAAGCTGCGGAAAGCTTTGTGGGCGATATTCTGCAAACTCCGCCGATGTATTCTGCAATAAAGGTTGACGGAACTCCCCTTTATAAGCTTGCAAGAGAGGGGAAAACCGTTGAGAGAAAGG
>JAZMZI010000114.1:0-4197 GCA_045585895.1 Eubacteriales bacterium | reverse complement strand
TGTGGATCACAGAATTCCCGTTCTTTGAGTGGAACGAAGAAACAGAGCATTGGGATGCTATGCACCATCCATTCACAATGCCCCTTGAAGAATGCTTGCCCTATCTTGAAAGCGATCCCGGTAAGGTTTATGCAAGATGCTATGATATGGTACTTAACGGTACAGAGCTTCTTTCGGGCTCTATTCGTATTACCGACTGGCAGCTTCAAGAAAAGATGTTTAAGGCGCTTGGACTTACACCCGAGGAAATTGATGCAAAATTTGGATACCTTGAAGAAGCATATAAATACGGCGCACCGCCTCACGGAGGCTCAGGTATGGGACTTGACCGTCTTGCAATGGTAATGAGTGGTGCTGACTCCCTCCGTGACGTTCTCGCCTTCCCGAAGGTGCAGAATGCAAGCGAGCTTATGTCGGGATGCCCCGCGCCTGCTGACGCAAAGGCTCTCGCAGACCTCTCTATAGCGGTTATTGATGAAGAATAAAACATAAAGTCGGAGAGTGTCGCCGTGAATTTTGGCGGCGCTCTCTTTTTGAGTTGTTTTCAACAAAAGCGAGAGACAAATGGCTTGTCAATCGGGCTGTATTTACAAAAAAGCGGATTTCTATTGACAAAACGGCTTTTAAGGTGTATAATGCTTATACAGACAAAAACTGAACATAAAAAGGAGAATGATATTATGAAAAGAGTTTTATTGTCTATAACTTTGGTGCTGTCCATGATTTTGACCCTTGCATCCTGCGATATGCTCGGAGATGCACTCGGCTCAATTTTTGGACGTGAAGATGTACCTGCTGAACAGGATAACATAGGTGTCAATAACGGGAACGTTACCAAGCCCCGAGATGAGGAAGAAGATCCGGAAGAGCCTGACGATCCCGTAAAGAACGTTTCAAGCATAGTTTCCTCGGTAAATAAGGGAATTAACCTCGGATCTTTGGTAGAGACCGAAGAGATCGAGACCGTAAACGTTGAGGAGGCAGTCGATCAGTGGCGTCAGGCTATCAAGGACGTTGCTTTCAGTAAGAATTATTCGTTTAATGCCGTGAACAATGCCGACGGAGGAGAAGAGACCGTAACCGCAAACGGATACGTGGGCGTAAGCGACGGCGTTATCAAGGTAACGGAAGAAGGCTCCGATGTCTATATGTATTTTTTCATTGAGGACGATTTTAAGATCGTTACCGTCGCAAAGGACGAATACGGTTATTATACTGACGTAGAGGATTCTTTGTACGAGTACGTTGAGCAGCTTCTTTCAATGAACGATGCAGAGCAGGAGATCGACGAAGATACCCAAAAGGCTATGCAGTTTATCGAAAAGATCTGCGAGATCCAGCTTCCCAAGATCGAAAAGAAGGACGTTACCTATAACGAGGATGATGGAAGATATTATCTCAGTGATGAATATACCGAGAAGGCTATTCACGAGGTATCAAAGAAGGTCCTTGAGGATTATTACGAGATCTATCCCGAAGAGACTCCCGAAGATATCTACGAAGGTCTTGAGGAGGGCATCGCAGAAACTCTCAAAGTACTTAACCTTGAGATCTGGCTTAACGCTAAGCACGAGAATATTACCGGATTCGGATTGAGCGTTTACATAAACGGTAAGGAGATTGCAGATGAAGAGTCTACAACACCCGAAAACGACGAAACCTATGGCGAGACCGAAGAGTACGATGAAACAGCAACCGAGGACGCTGACAACGAGATCAAGAGCATTTCCGCAACCTTAAACGTTGAAAATAACACCGTAACCTTTAACGCCGTTATCGAGCCCGAAGAAGGCTACGATATAGGCGGCACCGTAAACGCGACCCTTTCCTATGGACAGAATTATTTCGACGCAAGTGCCGAGGTAAAATACACGACCGAAGAAGGCTCCTTTGACGCAAGGGTTTCTTGCACGCTCAGTTCTACCGACGCGGCTGCCGAATTTTACGTTAAGACTACCGGCGAAGAAGAGAGCGACAACGTTGAGATGAGCCTTAAGGCTTCTATGACCGTAGGTGAGGATTCTCTTCCCGAAAAGGTAAGCTTTGAACTTGATGTGACAGGCTCCGATACCCAATACGAGGAAGAGGAAGTTTATAACGGCTATTATACCGACTATAACACTATATATCTCTACGGAAAAACGACTCTTCATTTTGCTTTCACCGCCGATATGACCAATATTGAAAAGGGCGGTCAGGTTGCAAAGCTTGAGTGTAATATGTCTTCGGGCGATTACAAGGCTTACGTTGAGAGCTACGATTATGAAAGTTATACTTACGAAGAAGAGTTTAGCCAAGAATATACCGACAAATATAATTTCAGCGAAACGACCGTGATTGATATTGAGGTCGTTTCCGAAGAACAGGGTAATAGGATCACTGTAGGCGGTGTATTTGAAATCGATACTACAAAGGCAGGAGAGACCGATACGAACGTTTCTATGAGCGCAACTCTCGAAACTGCCGAAACCTTTGAAATCCCCGCAGACGTTCAGGAATCAAGACAGGATGCTCTTGATAACTACATATGGGAAGAAATGGAAGAGACCACCGAATACGATTATTGATTCCTTTGATTTGAATTAAAAACGCGGAGAAGTCCCTCGGGGCTTCTCCGTGTTTTTTGCGTTTTTTTGGCTATTGCTATTGAAATATATTTTTTGCCGTGGTATAATATTTGCGTTAATAAAATAAAAAGAGGAATTCTTATGTACCGCGAAATATCTAAATTTATTCTGTACCGCGATTCCCTTGACGGCACGATCTTGTCGGAGCTTGGCAGAGTCTTCAAGGATTATGATGCAAAAAGCGCTACCGACGACGATCTGCGTACCAGAATCTATGCCCAAGTGCGCCGATTGCTGGAATTGGCGACCAAATACGGCTTTGACGAAAATCTCTGGCACAATTATCTCACCTTTTTGATAATCACAGACGAAAATCCCTTTAGCCTGACCTATGAAAAGGCGGGCGTGCAGGAGGGAACGGTGAACGGCTTTGCAATCAACGATTTTTCGGTATTCAAAGCGCTTTTCGATTTCGATTTTGCTCCCATTGAGAAAGCTCTCGATATAAATTGCTTCTCGGTGCTTTCAAATTATCGGGCGATAGCAAAGAGGGAGCAGATATTCAACAAAAACGTTAGCGAGAAGGTCAAGGCTCTTTCTGCCGATATCGAAAAAGCCAAGGACGGAGAAGCGGTTTTTTATCTCGTTGCGGATTTCTATAAAAAGTACGGCGTTGGCATGTTTGGTCTTAACAAGGCGTTCCGTATCGAGACCGACGAGAGCTGCTCTACTCTTAAATTCCGCGCTATTACCAATATGCAGGCGGTTCATTTGGAAGATCTTATCGGATACGAGCCTCAGAAAAAAGCACTTATCGAGAACACCGAAGCCTTTATTGCAGGCAAGCCCGCAAACAATCTTTTGCTTTACGGAGATAGCGGTACGGGTAAGAGTACAAGCATAAAGGCGATAGTCAATCGCTATTACGACAAGGGACTGCGAATGATAGAGATATACAAGCACCAGTTCGGTTGTCTTTCAAAGATCATTTCCGAGATCAAAAACCGCAATTATCGCTTCATTATTTACATGGACGATCTTTCCTTCGAGGAGAGTGAGATCGAGTATAAGTATCTGAAGGCGATAATCGAGGGTGGCGTTGAGACCAAGCCCGATAACGTTTTGATATACGCGACCTCCAACCGCCGTCATCTTATTAAAGAGACGTGGAAGGACAGAACCGACGTCACTCAGGACGGAGATATGCACAGAAGCGAGACTATCGAGGAAAAGCTCTCTCTTGTCAACCGCTTCGGCGTCTCAATTGGATTTTTCAAGCCTTCAAGACCCGAATTCGACGCTATGGTACTTGAATTGGCGGCGAGACATCCCGAGATCACGATGGACAAGGAGCAGATCGTTGCCGAGGCTCACAAGTGGGAGATGCTTGGCGGAGGTATTTCGGGCAGAACCGCCCAGCAGTTCGTCAACCACCTCTGCGGACTGTCGAAGTAAGATAAATTGGGGTTTAACGGCTAGGGGGACGCGAGCCTCCGGTCAACATTGCGCTACGCGCAAGTTGGGTCGCTTTTTGGGAAAACTGCAAACGCGCAAGCGCGATTTGCGCGAGTTTGCTTCGCAAACGATCGCCTCCGCAAAAACTCTTAAAGCTTTTGGGCGCTCTAGTAGT
>JAZMZI010000113.1:0-3027 GCA_045585895.1 Eubacteriales bacterium | reverse complement strand
CGTCGCCCCCTACAATTCGTTGAATGTGTATTTCCTTACCGTGAAACGATTTTTAATCGATTCATCTGTAGGGGGCGACGTCCTCGACGCCCCGTAAACGAACGATTTAATTCGATTGAACGGGCGGCCGATGACCGCCCCTACGGTTTTAGGGTGTTGTCATCCCACCGACAAATCAAAATTTGAAAACTAAATACTTCTCTTCATTTCGGTGAGCCTTTCCATAACGCGGTTGCTGCCGGTGCCGAAATAATCGTGGAGAATTTTGTATTCCGCGAAGAGCTTTTCGTAAGCCGCACGGTTTTTCTCGATCGGATAATTGACGCAATAATCGGGAATGGCGAGGGCGTCGCAGGCGGCGAATATATCGGGATAGCATCCTGCCGCGACCGTTGCCATTATTGCCGCGCCACGGGCGCATGCCTGCTTTGTGCCGGCGATCCTTATGGGTCGATTTAAAACGTCTGCGTATATCTGCATCATCATTTCGTCCTTTTGGGCGATTCCGCCTGCGGCACAGACGTTTTTGATGTTAGCGCCCGTTTCTTCAAATCGGTCGAAAATGACCTTCGTGCCGAACGCCACGGACTCGATAAGGGCGCGGTAGATCTCCTCGGGACGGGTCTGTAGCGTGAGACCGAGAATAAGACCCGAAAGGTCGCCGTTGTCAAGGACACTTCGGTTTCCGTTGTGCCAGTCGAGAGCCAAAAGACCGCTTTCTCCGACCTTGAGAGCTTGCGCCTTTTCGCGGAGCAGTTTATGTATGCTTATTTTTTTCTCTCTCGCCTCGGCTTCGTAGCTTTCGGGAACGCAATTGTTGACAAACCACGCGAAGATGTCGCCAACCGCGCTCTGTCCCGCCTCGTGGGTGTAGAGACCGTCGAAAAGACCGTCGCCCACGGTGGCGCATATGCCGTCAACGGTCAGGGCTTCTTTGGTATTAAGAAGATAACCCGAGCTTGTACCGATGGTCAGGGTCATATCGCCGTTGCGCACCATGTTGAGGGCGGGGATCGCCGAATGAGCGTCGATTATGGGGAGAGCGAGAGTGGTGCCCACGCAAAGACCCGTCAAGCGTGCGCCGTTTTCGTTAAGTACGCCTGCGGTTTCGTTTATTTTACAGATATCCGCAGGCAATTTTGTGCCGACGACGTCCGAAAGGCGAGGGTCAAGGGCGGTAAAATAATCGTTTGACGGAAAACCGTATTCTTTCGTCCAAAGATTCTTGAAACCAGCAAAATTGGGGTTGTGTACCTCGTTTCCGCAAAGCTGATAGGCCAGCCACTCGCCCGCCTCGATAAAGCGGTAGGTCTCGCCGTAGATCTCGGGCGCGTCGCGCAAAATTTCAAGCACCTTTGGTAGCACCCACTCCGAGGAAATGCGGCCTCCGAAGTAGGGAAGCCATTTTTCGTTTCGCGCTTTGGCGAGAGCGGTGATCTCGTCAGCCTCGGGCTGTGCGCCGTGATGCTTCCAGAGCTTGACGTAAGCGTGAGGCTCGTCCTTGTATTTCTCCTTGAAGCAGAGAGGCTGCATGTTTTCATCAACGGGGATGAGCGTGCAGGAGGTGAAGTCGATGCCAAAGCCCAATATGTCGGCGGTATCAACGCCCGATTTTTTTATTACGCTTCCGACGGTAGCCGTCAGCACCTCAAGATAGTCGGCGGGGTGCTGGAGAGCATAGTTAGGCGGGAGCTTTTTACCGCTCGGAAGCGTTGCGTCCATAACCGCGTGAGGATATTCCATCGTAGAATCGGCTATTTCCTTGCCGCTTTCAGCATCCATAAGCAGAGCTCTGCCCGAAAGAGTGCCGAAGTCTATTCCAATAACGTATTTTGACATAATTTCACCTCAAAAAGGTATTTTTTTAAATTATACTTTATTTTCCCGACGAAATCAATGCTTTTTTCGGACAAATTTTTTCATTTGATTGACACGACGTTTTTGCCGTGCTATAATTAACGAGTAAAACGGTTCTTTCAGGGAGGTTTGAAATGAAAATAGGAATTGGCGAGGGCGCATACTCACGGTACGGAATAAGAGAGGGCGCGAAAAAGGCAAAGGCTCACGGCTACGATTGCTACGACGTCGGCAGGTTCGTAAATACCGAGACCGATTTTTTCAAGCTGCCCGAGGAAGAATTCAAGGCGGAGATACAAAGGATCAGAGCATTGACAGAGGCGGAGGGAATTACCGTCTGGCAGGTACACTCACCTTGGCGCCATCCCGCAAAAGATTTTACGACCGAGGACAGAGCCGAGAGACTTGAATGCTTTTTGAAGGCGATTCGCGGCGCAGGCTATTTCGGAGCGACTCATTTTGTGCTTCACGCGCTCATGCCCTTCGGCACGAACAGTCCCGAAAACCCCGAGGAGATGAAGAATATAAACGCCGAGTTTATGAAGCGGCTTTACGAGGAGGCAAAAGAGTACGGGGTCAAGCACATAGATATCGAAAACCTGCCATTCCCCGCGCTTCCCATAAACCACACTTATCAGTGTCTTGAGTTTGCCAAGAGAATGAATCGAGAGACTAACAGTGATACCTTCAAGGTCTGCCTCGATACGGGACACGCAAACTTTTGCGGTGAAAGCCCTGCGGATGCCGTCAGATTGATCGGCAAGGAATACCTCGGCGCGCTCCACGTTCACGATAACAACGGAAAAGCAGACCAGCACAGGACTCCCGGCAACGGTACTGTCGATTGGGAGGCTTTCTCTGACGCGTTATCCGAGATAGGCTTTGAGGGTTGCGTCAATTTCGAGACCGCCGTTCCCGCCGACGTTCCCGAAGGCGAGGAGAGAGACCGACTTGAAAGAGAGCTTGCCGATTGCGGAAAGAAAATTGCAAAACTGATCTAACGTAAAAAGAGACGGATTTTCCGTCTCTTTTCAGCGTGTCGAGAAAGCCTCGACACGCTGGGAGACTCCGAAAAAGGCAGGTATATTTTTCGTTCTTACATTCGTCGGCGTACAGGGGTACGCCAGAGTGTAAGAACGGAAAAAGCAAGTAAGCGCAAGGCTTTTCTCG
>JAZMZI010000112.1:0-11705 GCA_045585895.1 Eubacteriales bacterium | reverse complement strand
TAGGCGATATGTCCCTGACGGAGCGACTCTGCGATCTCGTCGGAATCCTCGGAAAGCTTCTTGAGCACGTGAGTTCTTATTCCGTTCTCCTTAAGATACCTTGCGGTTCCGCTTGTAGCCTCGATATTAAATACAAGGTTGTAGAAGCGGCGGATAAGAGGAAGAGCCTCTTCCTTATCGCAATCGGCGATAGTCGCCAATACCGTTCCGTAGTTCTGGAGGTGCATACCCGATGCCTGAAGAGCCTTATAAAGTGCTCTGTAGAACTTGTCGTCGTATCCGATTGCCTCGCCCGTGGACTTCATCTCGGGGGAGAGGTAAGCGGCAAGTCCGCGAAGCTTATTGAAGGAGAATACGGGGACCTTAACGTACCAGCGGTTCTTCTCCTCGGGATAGAGGCAGAAGATTCCCTGCTCCTTAAGAGACTTGCCGAGAATTACCTCGGTAGCTATATCTGCAAGAGAGTAACCCGTGGACTTGGAGAGGAAGGGTACGGTTCTGGAGGAACGGGGGTTGACCTCGATGATAAATACTTCGTCGTTCTTGTCAACGATGAACTGAATGTTGTAAAGACCCACGATGCCGATTCCCTTACCCAGCTTCTTCGCGTACTGAAGAATAGTTCCCTTTACCTTGTCGGAAATAGAGAATGCGGGATATACGCTGATAGAGTCACCGGAGTGAACACCGGTTCTCTCAACAAACTCCATAATACCGGGAACGAATACGTCCTGACCGTCGCAGATAGCGTCGACCTCGACCTCCTTACCGCTGATGTACTTGTCAACGAGAACGGGCTTGTCCTCGTCGATCTCAACGGCGGTCTTGAGGTAGTGACGAAGCTGCTCCTCGTTGGCAACGATCTGCATAGCACGACCGCCAAGCACGAAGGAGGGACGAACGAGTACGGGATAACCGACCTTAGCGGCAGCGGCAACGCCGTCCTCGATCTTGGTAACGGCTCTGCCCTCGGGCTGAGGAATTCCAAGCTCCTTGAGAAGCTTCTCAAACGCGTCTCTGTTCTCTGCCTTGTCGATAGCGGCGCAATCGGTACCGATGATCTTAACGCCGAGATCGTGGAGAGGTTGAGCGAGATTTATTGCGGTCTGACCGCCGAGAGATGCGATAACGCCCTCGGGCTTCTCAAACTCGATGATGTTCATAACGTCCTCGGGAGTAAGAGGCTCGAAATAGAGCTTATCCGCAGTAGTATAGTCGGTGGAAACGGTTTCGGGGTTATTGTTGATGATAATAGCCTCATAACCGGATTTTTTAATAGTTGTAACCGCGTGAACGGTGGAATAGTCGAACTCAACGCCCTGACCGATACGGATAGGTCCTGCGCCAAGAACCACGATCTTCTTCTTATCGGTAAGAACGGAGGTGTTCTCTCCCGTGTAGGAAGAATAGAAATAAGGAATGTACGCGTTCGTATGGCAGGTGTCGACCATACGGAATACAGGGAAAAGATTATTTTCCTTTCTGAACTTGAACACGTCAAGCTCGGCGCACTTCCAGAGCTTTGCAATATACTTATCGCCAAAGCCCATCTTCTTAGCCGCCTTGAGAGTTTCAAGATCGAACGCCTTGTCTCTGAGGACGTTTTCCATATCGACGATGTTCTTCATCGCGTCAAGGAAGAAAGCGGTGATCTTGGTGATCTCGTGTATTTCCTGTACGGTAGTACCGCGGCGAAGAAGCTCCGCAATTGCGAATATATTGTCGTCTCTGAATTCTCTGATATACGCCTTGATCGCGTCGCTCTCCATATTGTCGAACTTATGGTGGTAGAGGTGATGAACACCGGTCTCAAGGGAACGGATACCCTTAAGGAGGCACTCTTCAAGATTGGAACCTATACCCATGATCTCACCTGTCGCCTTCATCTGCGTACCGAGAAGGTTAGACGCATTGGTGAACTTATCGAAGGGGAATCTGGGGAGCTTTGCGATAACGTAATCGAGGCTGGGTTCAAATGCCGCGTTGGTGTTAGCGATCTTGATGTCCTCAAGAGCCATACCTACGGCGATTTTAGCGGTAACACGCGCGATAGGATATCCCGAAGCCTTGGAAGCCAACGCAGAAGAACGGGAAACGCGGGGGTTGACCTCGATAAGATAATAGTTGCTGGAATTGGGATCAAGTGCGAACTGAACGTTACATCCACCCTCGATCTTAAGCTCGCGGATGATCTTGATTGCAGAATCGTTGAGCATTTTCATGTCGTGATCGGAAAGAGTCATAATGGGAGCGACAACGAGAGAGTCACCTGTGTGAACGCCGACGGGGTCGATGTTCTCCATACCGCAGATGGTGATAGCGTGGTCGTTTGAGTCACGCATGACCTCAAACTCGATCTCCTTATATCCCTTAACGCTCTTCTCGATAAGAACCTGATGAACGGGAGAAAGCTTGAAAGCGTTGAGACCAACCTCAACAAGCACCGCCTCGTCGTTAGCAAATCCGCCGCCCGTACCGCCGAGGGTAAACGCGGGACGAAGAACTACGGGGTAACCGATCCTCTTTGCCGCAGCCTTTGCTTCTTCAAGGTCGTAGGTGATCTCGGAGGGAATGGTAGGCTCGCCGATGGACTGGCAAAGCTCCTTGAAAAGTTCTCTGTCCTCTGCTCTCTCGATACTCTCGCTGCTCGTTCCGAGAAGCTCTGTATGACACTCCTTAAGAATGCCCTTCTTTTCAAGCTGCATAGCCAGGTTAAGTCCGGTCTGTCCGCCGATACCCGGAACGATTGCGTCGGGGCGCTCATATCTCAGAATCTTTGCGATGTATTCAAGAGTAAGAGGCTCCATGTAGACCTTATCAGCGATAGTGGTGTCGGTCATGATCGTGGCGGGGTTAGAGTTAACGAGAACTACCTCGTAACCCTCCTCCTTAAGTGCGAGACAAGCCTGAGTTCCCGCATAGTCAAATTCAGCCGCCTGACCGATAACGATAGGGCCTGAGCCTATGATCAAAATCTTCTTCAAATCTGTTCTCTTTGCCATATATTTAATCCTCCGTTTATTATTCAATCTTATGATTTGTAAACTACCTTACCGTTATAAACGGTACCGTAGCATTTTCCAAACATTTTCGTTCCCTCAAAGGGAGTTGCCTTGCCGCAGGAAATAAACTCCGCGGGGTCAACGGTAAATTCCTCGTCAAGCTTCCACACGCTGAAGCTCTCGCCTGCGGGAAGTCCGAATCTCTCTCTGGGATTGTAGACCAGCAGATCCGTAAGCTTGTCCAAGGTAATGATGCCCGTTCTTACCAAATAGGTGTTCATGGTAGCGAGTGCTGTCTCGATACCCACGATACCGAAAGCGCTCTTTTCAAGTCCTCTGCCCTTTTCCTCTGCCGAGTGAGGCGCGTGGTCGGTAGCTATCATATCGATAGTGCCGTCGACGACACCCTCGATAAGCGCGTTCTTGTCAGCCTCGCTTCGGAGCGGAGGATTCATCTTAAATCTTCCGTTCTCCTGTAAGTCCTTGTCTGTCAAAACCAAATAATGGGGACCCGTCTCGCAGGTGACGTTTACTCCGCTCTTTTTAGCCTCGCGTATAAGCTCTACGCTCTCCTTGGTTGAGATGTGGCAAACGTGATAAGCGCAGCCGATCTCGTCGGCAAGCTTCAGATCCCTCTCTATCTGTTTCCATTCGCTCTCGGAACAGATGCCTCTGTGACCGTGTGCTTTGGCATATTCGCCATCGTGTATGTAACCGCCGAAAAGCAGATCGTTGACCTCACAATGCGCCACGATCATTTTGCCCAGCGCCTTGGCTCTCTCCATAGCGGAGCGCATCATACCTTCGTCCTGAACGCCCTTGCCGTCGTCGGAAAAAGCGATGACCTTATCAGCCATTCCTTCAAGGTCGGCAAGCTCGCGTCCCGCCTGCGCCACGGTGATCGAACCGTAAGGATGGACACCGATAACCGCGTCTTTTTCAATAATATCAAGCTGTTTTTTCAAGTTCTCCGCACTGTCGGGCACGGGATTAAGATTGGGCATAGTGCATACGTCGGTGTAACCGCCGCGCGCCGATGCCAAAGAACCCGTCGCAATCGTTTCTTTATAAGAAAAACCCGGCTCGCGAAAATGCACGTGCACGTCGCAAAAGCCGGGAAAAACAGTATATTCGGAAGAATTGAAAGAAGAAAAGCCATCTGCAAAAATGAAATAGTTAGCCAACGACGCTTTTTCGGTCGCTTTCGCCTGCATTTTCGCCTTAATAACTGCCATTTTCATTCTCCATTTCAAAAAATTTACAAATCAAAAATAACTATATTTATATTCGAATTATTATACCACAAATTAGCTTTGATGTCAAGCGCAAAACTCTATTTTTATCAAAAATGTCACAATTAACATAGCTGTTTTTGAAAAAGTGAAATTCTTTTGTAATTTTAGCAAAAAAATGCAAAACTATGGGGAAGAATTGCTTCTTCCCCATAAAAATTCTATTAAAAGAGTCCCGAAATCTTACCGTTGTCGTCAACGTCGATTCGCTCTGCCGCGGGCACTTTAGGAAGTCCGGGCATAGTCATAATGTCGCCTGTGAGAGCAACGATAAAGCCTGCGCCTGCCGAAACCTTTACGTTTCTGACAGTAACCTTAAATCCTTCGGGTGCGCCAAGCTTGGTAGCATCATCGGAAAAGCTGTACTGGGTCTTCGCCATGCAAACCGGCATCTTGTCGTAGCCAAGCGAAACAAGAGTAGCTATCTGCTTCTGTGCCTGAGGCGCAATAATGATTCCGTCGCCGCCGTAGACCTTCTTAACGATCGCCTCGATCTTCTCGGGAATCGTCATTTCGGTTTCGTAGCTGAAGGTGAAATCGTTAGGCTCTTCGCAGAGCTTCACGATCTCCTCTGCAAGGGCGCGACCGCCCTCGCCGCCCTCTGCCCAAACGGTAGAAAGCACTACGTTTACGCCGAGAGCCTTGCATTTCTCGATAACGAGCTGAATTTCAGCATCGGTATCGGTGGGGAAACGGTTGACCGCAACCACGCAAGGAAGCTTATATACGTTCTTAATGTTGGAAACGTGACGGAGAAGATTGGGGATTCCCTTTTCAAGGGTCTCAAGATTTTCAGCGCCAAGCTCGGTCTTGGGGGTTCCGCCGTGCATCTTAAGAGCGCGGACGGTAGCAACCACGACCACAGCCGAGGGAGTAAGTCCCGCCATACGGCACTTGATATCGAGAAACTTTTCTGCTCCAAGGTCCGCACCAAATCCTGCCTCGGTAACAGCATAGTCGCCCAACTTCATCGCCATCTTGGTAGCGATAACAGAGTTACATCCGTGAGCGATATTTGCGAAGGGACCGCCGTGAACGAAGGCGGGAGTACCCTCGAGAGTCTGAACAAGGTTAGGCTTGAGAGCATCCTTAAGGAGAGCCGCCATAGCGCCAACCGCCTTAAGATCGCCTGCGGTCACGGGCTTTTCGTCGTAGGTATAAGCAACTACGATCTTGGAAAGTCTCTCTTTAAGGTCTGCAATAGAAGAAGCGAGGCAGAACACCGCCATAATTTCGGAGGCAACGGTTATGTCGTAGCCATCCTCACGGGGCACGCCGTTAACTCTGCCGCCGAGACCATCGGTAACGAAACGGAGCTGACGGTCGTTCATATCAACGCAACGCTTCCAAGTAATTCTTCTGGGGTCGATATTAAGAGCATTACCCTGATAGATGTGGTTATCAAGCATTGCCGCAAGAAGATTGTTTGCCGCGCCGATCGCGTGGAAGTCACCCGTAAAGTGAAGGTTGATATCCTCCATAGGAACGACCTGCGCGTATCCGCCGCCTGCCGCGCCGCCCTTAACTCCGAATACGGGGCCAAGAGAAGGCTCACGAAGAGCAACGACTACGTTCTTGCCGATCTTACGTAGACCGTCCGCAAGACCGATGGTAGTGGTAGTCTTACCCTCACCCGCGGGAGTGGGGGTGATAGCAGTAACCAAAATAAGCTTGCCGTCTTGTCTTTCGCTCTCGTTGAGAAGCGCATAGTCGACCTTTGCCTTGTAATTGCCGTACTGCTCAAGATATTTTTCGTCAACACCCGCAACAGCTGCTATGTCGCGAATGTGTCTCATTTCTGTGGATTGTGCGATTTCAATGTCGGATAAATAAGCCATTTTTCTTTTCCTTTCAATGCGGGGAAGAGAGAACTTTTTTGTAAAAAGTTCTCTCTTCCCCGCACCCCTTCTCTTTCAAAAACTTCAAAAAATTTCGGATAAACAAACGGGGATTTATCAACTTTTCATTTGAAAAGTTTTTGAGGGGTATGGGGAACCTTTTTCAAAAAGCTCCCCATGCGCATCCTCTTACTTAAAATACTTAACCGCGGATTCAAACATTCTCATGTCAAACTCGCCAAGCACGTTCTTGTAAAGTCCGTTGCCGATACGCTCCGAGTGTCCCATCTTACCGAATACGCGTCCGTCGGGAGAGGTGATACCCTCGATTGCGAAGGTGGAATCGTTGGGATTATAGCGGATATCGCTTGTAGCGTTGCTTTCAAGGTCAACGTACTGGGTAGCTACCTGACCGTTAGCAACAAGCTCCTTAACAAGCTCATCGGACGCCAAGAAGCGGCCCTCACCGTGAGAAATAGCCACGGTGTAAACGTCACCGACCTCGGTTGCCGCAAGCCAGGGGGACTTGTTGGAGGCGATTCTCGTTCTTACAAGCTTCGACTGGTGGCGACCGATAGTGTTGAAGGAAAGGGTGGGACAGTTCTCATCGGTGTCGATGATCTTTCCGTAAGGAACGAGACCGATCTTGATAAGAGCCTGGAAACCGTTACAAACACCGCACATAAGACCGTCGCGGTTGT
This sequence comes from Eubacteriales bacterium, assembly GCA_045585895.1. Lineage (GTDB taxonomy): Bacteria > Bacillota > Clostridia > Oscillospirales > CAG-272 > SVTX01. Next base: position 4,872 of record JAZMZI010000112.1, on the reverse strand, counting down.
TAAGCAGGTCGTGAACGCCGTCCTTTATCTGCTGGTTGCGGAAGAACGCCATAATGAACTTACCCGAACCGTCGGGCTCGTCACCGCCGGAGAATCCACCGGGAACGAATACCATCTGGCTGTCGGAAAGCTCCTTTGCGAAGTTTTCAACGCTTCTCTGGATTCCGTCCTGCGTCATATTGTTAATAACGAAGATCTTTGCCTCGGCGCCCGCGTCTCTCATGACCTTTGCAGTATCGAATTCGCAGTTGGTGCCGGGGAATACGGGAATAAGCACCTTGGGACGAGCTACCTTAACAGCGGGGGCAACTCTCTTCTCTGCGGAGAAGGAGAAGTTTTCATATGTCTTGTTGCCCTCGTCCTTTTCAAGGGTCGGGAATACGCTCTCAAGCTTGCCCTCGTAGAGCGCGTCAAGCTCGGCAAAGGAAACCCCTTCCTCTCCGCGAGAGATCATACCGTCATCGGTAAAGTGACCGACGAGCATACCCTCCACGTCTTCGTCGACCTCAAGAAGGAACGCGCCGTAGCAATATCCGAATATTGCCTTGTTGCACATAGACTCGTCGAACTTAAATCCAAGTCCGTTACCGATACACATCTTATATACAGCCTCGGCAATACCGCCCATAGTGGGGGTGTAAGCCGCATAAACCTTGCCCTCTCTCATAAGAGCGGTTACCTTATTGAACAGCTCGATCTGCGAGCTTGCCACAGGAAGATTGTCCTCACCGTACTTGGGAGCGACAACGATAAGCTTATGTCCTGCCGCCTTCGCGTCGTTGGTGATTACCTCGTCGGTCTTACCGGTAGTAACCGCAAAGGAAACGAGTGTGGGGGGAACGTCAAGCTTTTCAAAGCTTCCACTCATAGAGTCCTTACCGCCGATAGCCGCGATTCCAAGCTCGACCTGAGCCCTGAACGCTCCAAGGAGTGCCGCAAAGGGCTTGCCCCAACGCGCGCCGTCCTTCATAGGCTTCTCAAAGTATTCCTGGAAGGTGAGGTAGACGTCCTCGTAGGAAGCACCGGTTGCGATAAGCTTTGCCGCGCTCTCAACTACCGCAAGGTAAGCCGAGTGATAGGGCGACTTTTCGGCAATATAGGGGTTGTAGCCCCAAGACATATAGGAGCAGGTGTCGGTGTGCTTCTGCTCAACCGAAACCTTATGAACCATAGCCTGAATAGGAGTCTTCTGGTGCTTACCGCCAAAGGGCATAAGAACTGTGCCCGCACCGATGGTGGAGTCGAATCTTTCAGAAAGACCGCGCTTCGAGCAGACGTTAAGGTCGCCCGCAAGGGCCTTGTAGCCTTCCGCAAAGTCGGTTACAGCATCCTTTTCATAGTTGCAGACCGCAGCGGCGGGGGCAACGTCGATGTGCTTTTCAGCACCGTTGGAGTTGAGGAACTCACGGGAAATATCGATAATAGTCTTGCCGTTCCAATGAACGCGGAGTCTGGGCTCCTCGGTAACTCTTGCTACAACCGTAGCCTCGAGGTTCTCGCTCTCTGCAAGAGCCATGAATCTTTCAACGTTTTCTTTCTCTATAACGACTGCCATTCTCTCCTGGCTCTCGGAAATAGCAAGCTCGGTACCGTCAAGGCCCTCGTACTTCTTGGGAACCTTGTTAAGGTCGATATCAAGTCCGTCCGCAAGTTCACCGATAGCAACGGACACACCGCCCGCGCCAAAGTCGTTACATCTCTTTATCATTCTGCAAGCCTCGGCATTACGGAAGAGACGCTGAAGCTTTCTTTCCTCGGGTGCGTTACCCTTCTGAACCTCGGCACCGCAGGTCTCAACCGAGTGAGAGTCGTGCGCCTTACTCGATCCGGTAGCACCGCCGACACCGTCGCGTCCGGTTCTGCCGCCGAGAAGGATGACAACGTCACCGTCAAGAGGACACTCACGGCGAACGTTCGCCGCGGGAGCCGACGCGATAACCGCACCGATCTCCATTCTCTTTGCCGCGTATCCGGGGTGGTAAAGCTCGTCTACCATACCCGTTGCAAGACCGATCTGGTTACCGTAGGAAGAATAACCTGCCGCCGCGGTCTGAACGATCTTTCTCTGGGGAAGCTTACCGGGGATAGTTTCGCTGACGGGAACGGTAGGATCTGCCGCACCGGTCACACGCATTGCTGCGTAAACATAAGAACGTCCCGAAAGAGGGTCACGGATAGCGCCGCCGATACAGGTTGCCGCACCACCGAAGGGCTCGATCTCTGTGGGGTGGTTGTGGGTCTCGTTCTTGAAGAGAAGGAGCCATTCCTCGTCCACGCCGTCAACGGTGACGGTCATTTTAACGGTACAAGCGTTGATCTCCTCGCTCTCGTCAAGCTTTTTAAGCTGACCCGTAGCCTTAAGATACTTGCCTGCGAGAGTACCGATATCCATAAGATTCTGGGGCTTGGTGCGACCGAGCTTTTCTCTCGTTGCAAGGTATTCCTTATACGTTTTTTCGAGAAGCTCGTCCTCGAATTTAACGCTGTCGATAGTAGTCAAGAAGGTAGTATGACGGCAGTGATCCGACCAATAAGTATCGATCATTCTGATCTCGGTGATGGTGGGATCTCTCTTTTCGCTTGCAAAATACGCGCGGCAGAACTTGATATCGTCGATATCCATGGCAAGACCGAGGTCTTTTACCATTTTCGCAAGTTCGTCGTCGCTCATGGCGATGAAGCCTTCAACAGTTGCTACGCTGGTGGGTATCTCGTACTCAACGGCAAGGGTTTCGGGCTTATCAAGACTTGCTTCTCTTGCCTCAACGGGGTTGATTACGTACTTTTTGATCTCCGCGATATCGCTCTCGGTAAGATTCCCGCCAAGAACGTAGACCTTCGCGCTTCTTACGGTAGGTCTATTTCCGCAGGACATGATCTGGATACACTGAGCCGCGCTGTCCGCTCTCTGGTCGAACTGACCGGGAAGGAATTCAACCGCGAAAACGTAGCCGTCGGCTACGAGAGTATCGGAGATAATATCGAGCTGAGGCTCGGAGAAAACGGTCTTCTTTGCCGCCTCAAAAACCTCTTCGGTAATATCGTCGGCATCGTAACGGTTGAGAACACGAACGCTCTCGAGATTCTTTATTCCAAGAAGGTTTTTAAGCTCGGAATAAAGGCCTGCCGCCTCGTGGGCAAGCTCCTTTTTCTTTTCAACAAATATTCTGTAAACCATCGCCGCAGTGCGGCGCCCCAAAGCACGTGCGTCGTTATCACGCAAGTGCTGAAGGACTCCCGCATCCTTTCATTATTATAAATTTTTCGATTTGCTTTTTAAAATTATTCTTTATTTGCAGCCAGAGCGCGCTGACCGATATCGTGTCTGTAATACGCATTGCCGAAATGAATCTTCTCGACCTTCGCGTAGGATGCCTTGATAGCATCCTCAAGAGTGTCTGCAATGCTTGTAACTCCAAGCACTCTGCCACCGTTTGTGAGAAGCTTACCGTCGGAGAGCTTTGCGCCCGCAACGTAAACGTCGGGAGCGATGTCCGCAGGAATAGTCATCTCAAATCCCTTTTCGTAGGACTGAGGATAGCCTGCCGACGCCATAATTACACAGCAAGCGTTCTTGTCGCTGAACTTGACCTCGGTCTCCGCAAGAGTGCCGTTTGTGGTCGCCTGCATAACGGTAAGCAGATCGCTTTCAAGGAGAGGAAGAACTACCTGAGTTTCGGGGTCACCGAAGCGGCAGTTGTACTCAATGACCTTGGGGCCATTGGGGGTCAGCATAAGTCCGAAGTAGAGACAGCCCTTAAAGGTTCTGCCCTCCGCGTTCATTGCCGCAATAGTAGGCTCGAAAATCGTCTTTCTGCACTCCTCGGCAATATCAGCGGTATAATAAGGGTTGGGAGCGATAGTTCCCATACCGCCCGTGTTGAGTCCGGTATCGTTGTCGCCCGCTCTCTTGTGGTCCATAGACGAGATCATGGGCTTAACTACCTTTCCGTCGGTAAATGCAAGGACAGATACCTCGGGACCGGTCAAAAATTCCTCAATAACGATGTGATCGCCGCTTGCACCGAACTGCTTGTCCTGCATCATGGAAATAACCGCCTGCTTTGCCTCGTCAAGGGTCTGGGCGATTATAACTCCCTTACCGAGCGCCAATCCGTCAGCCTTGATAACGGTGGGAATGGGCGCGGTCTCAAGATACTTAAGCGCCGCCTCCATATCGTCGAACACCTCGTAAGCCGCGGTAGGAATACCGTATTTCTTCATAAGATTCTTGGAAAAGACCTTACTTCCCTCGATTATCGCCGCATTTGCGCGAGGGCCGAAGCAAGGAATTCCCTTTTCTTCAAGAGCGTCAACGCAACCGAGCACCAACGGGTCGTCAGGCGCGACAACTGCGTAATCAATGCCGTTGGCAACCGCAAATTCCACGATCTTTTCGATGTCCTTGGCGCCGATATCCACAAGAGTGGCATCCTGCGCCATACCGCCGTTTCCGGGAAGCGCAAAGATCTTCTCGACGCTCTTATTCTCTTTAATCTTCTTTATGATGGCGTGCTCTCTGCCGCCACCGCCTACTACCATTATTTTCATCAATAATCTCCTGATTTTTTATGTCATCGCATCAAATAATCATAACAGCTCTTTATATACGCGAGCTTTGCGTTACGAAGCTCAAGCGGCACTCGATTTTCTCCGGGGATCTCAAGGTTGAAAAGCCCATCGTAGCCAACCTCCCGAAGGGCACTCACGACCTCAAAGAAGTCGATCTTACCGCAGGTAAAGGGCATCAGATGCTGATCCCACTGTCCTTCGTTATCGGCAATATGGATGGCGCGAAGCCGATTTCCCGCCTTCAGAATATATTCTCTCTGACTCTTGCCGTTCAGGTGAAGATGTCCCGTATCGAGGCAG
>JAZMZI010000111.1:0-4657 GCA_045585895.1 Eubacteriales bacterium | reverse complement strand
ATTTATCGGTTAGTTGGACGACACCCTAAATCGTAGGGGCGGTCATCGCAGAACCCCCAAAGCTCGGCTACGCTCGCTTCGGGGAACCCCACGCGCGCCCGCCATGGCGAACATTCAATAATAACGTTCACGGGGCGTCGAGGACCGCCCCCTACAATTCGTTGAATGTGTATTTCCTTACCGTGAAACGATTTTTAATCGATTCATCTATAGGGGGCGACGTCCTCGACGCCCCGTAAACGAACGATTTAATTCGATTGAACGGGCGGCCGATGACCGCCCCTACGACAATGTTTATCTTAAACGCACCGTTAAACCCCAATTTATCTGATAAAATTCGTTCTCTGGGGTTTTTCTCTTTCGGGAAGCCCGTATTTTTCCTTACCAAGGGCGATGGACTTCATAAGGAACACCATATTATTGGCGAGGGTACGCACTGTCTGAAGTCCTTCTGCATCGTTTTCTACCTCACCGGGAATAGCACCGTGAACGCTGTTCCAATACTGGCTGGTGGCAACTGCCATACCGCAGTATGTAAGATATTTATTAAGCTGATCGAATGCGGACGCGCAACCGCCGCGACGGGCTACAACGATAGCTGCGCCGACCTTCATTCTCTTATCGACCTTGCTTGAATAGAAAAGTCTGTCGAGAAAAGCGGTGAGAGTAGCCGAGGGGCCCGCAAAGTGAACGGGGCTACCGATAAGAATACCGTCGCACTCCTCAATTTTAGGTGCCACCTCGTTTACAAGATCGTCTATTGCGCATTTGCCGGTCTTTTTGCATGCCTGACAAGCCATACAACCCCGTATAGCTTCCTTGCCTACGTGGATGTTCTCAACTTCAATGCCCTCGGCGGCAAATATCGCCTCGGCTTCCGCAAGTGCCCTTGCGGTATTTCCGTTGTTCTTGGGACTTCCGTTGATAATAAGTACTTTCATAAATCAAATCTCCATTCAAATAATATCATATGTTATTTAGCGTGATCCGAGGCAACGTTTTCTCCCGAAAACATTTTTTTCGAGGTCCACGCTTCATCCTCGCCGCTCCAGAAGGGGTCGCTTTCGGGCAATCCCAAGGGCAGGAACACCGTGGAGCAAAGATAAAGACTTCCCGTACAGATATAAGGCTCGGCAAGAGATATCTGCTCCCCGTAAATGCCGTGAAGCAGCCAGCCGTCATCGTCAAATATTCCGCTTTCCATTACTCTGTCGATGACCGCGGTCAATGCGCAACGCACCGCCGCGGGTGACAGCGTACAAAAATGCTGCAAGCAGGACTGTGAGAGAAGCTGGAACGCTCCGAATCGGTAGCAAAGCGAACGGCCGATATAAGCGTAGGTTCCGTCGTGAGCTATCATACGCTCAAGTATCTCAGCATAGCGTCTCGCCCTGACTATCGACTTATCGCAAAGCTGCGCAACGTTGAATCCGGGTACGTTATCGTTACGGAAAACGCGGGTGATATCGATCAGCATAGGCTGAATAACGAAGCTGTTGTAGTAGTCCATATGAAAGGCCGCGCCGTCGCCGTATATTCCGTCGCCGTGATACCAGCTCTGGTGCTGGCGGATACAGTATGCCACGCGCATCATATCGGCGTCACCACCGAGGGTACGGATACCTGCCTCCACCATTCCCGAAAACAGCAACCAGTTGCTCTCATGGGCAACGATTCGTCGTGAGAGCTTCAAAGCCTCGATTATCTGCTTTTTCAAATCGTCGTCAAGAGAGATTGCAAAGCTTCCCGAACGCACAAGACCGTGAGCGAGAAAAGCTGCGTCAACCAAAGGCTGTTCTCCACCCCTCTGACCGAAGTTCATATAGTCAGGCGAATCGGGATCGGTTGCCTTATCGAGACAGGCAGCGAGCCTTGCGCGGTACTCTGAAACAAGAGTTTCCTCGTCCTCGTCACGTTCAAAGCCATTTAAAAAGGGGGCAAAACCGCAAAAAGCTCTGCCGAATGCTTCAAGGCAGGCGTATTGTGATCTGTCTTCCGTTCCGTAAAAGCGCATAGGCAGCTTTTCGTGAAGCTCCCCTTTTTCAAGAGCGCAAAATACGGGATCCACTATACTCAGCATATGCTTTATCCATTTTTCTCTGCAAAGGTTAGGCATTTTTTATTCCTCCGTTTTATTAACTGTTTTCAAGGGATGCAAGCAAAGCCTCACAGCCCTCCAATATATCTCTGTATGTCACGTCAAATCGGTCGGTGTACCATGGATCGGCAACATCACCGCCGCGAGACGTGTAATCCATAAGCTTTCGTATTTTATTTTCGGGGTCTCCCCCAAGAATCCTCACAGCATTAACCACGTTTCGGCTATCCATACACACGAAAAGATCATAGTTTGAATAGTCCTCTTTTTTCACTTGAACCGCGCGCTTTTCGTCACAATAAATGCCGTGTTTCCGAAGTTCAGAGCGAGCGGGAGGATAGACGGGATTTCCAACGTCTCCCCATATCTCCTCGGTACTGGTTGCACTTGAAGCAACGTAATATTTATCTTCAAGACCGCGTTCGGAAATCATTTTTTTGAATATAAACTCCGCCATAGGGCTTCGGCAAATATTCCCGTGGCAGACGAACATTATTTTATACATAACAAAATCCTTACAATTCAATATTTACGGGTGCATCAAAATCCATTTCGTCAGGAGAGACTCTGCAATCATATACCAAAATCTTAACCCCTGAATCGGCAGCATAGCGGAGCGCGTCACCGAACGCTTTATGAGTTTCGTCGTTTGGAGTAAATTTGTGAATACCTTTCATTTGCACTACAAACAAAACGTACACCTCATATCCGTCATTTTTAGCGGCAACAAGTTCATAAAGGTGCTTTATCCCCCTCTCTGTGGGTGCATCGGGAAAGCTCGCCACGCCGTTATTTTCAAGGGTAACTCCCTTGACCTCAACAAAGGCTTTCCTTTCGCCCTGCTCGACGTAAAGATCAAAGCGTGAATTGCCGTAGGTCACCTCGCGGCGCACATCTGCGCCCTCACCAAAAATGCCTCCCGACAAAATCCATTCGTAAGCGGCGGTATTTGGAGCTTGAGAATCCATATTTATGAGTATTGTTCCCCGCTCCGTCTCTTTTTCAACTGCCACAAGATCAAATTTCGTCTTTCTTTCGGGGTTATCCGACACCGAAAGATAAACGGTTGCGTTTTCCATAAGAAGTTCTCGGCATCGCCCCGTATTCTTGACGTGAACGACCTCGCTTTTACCGTCAACGTTGCAATACGCGATAAATCGGTTGGGGCGGGAAATAAATTTTGCTTCTATTACTTTATTGTATTTCATTTTTTGAATTCGTCTCTGTGTTCCTCGAAAAATTCGTGATATATCTTCACGTTTTCAAGCTCGGTCCAATCCCTTACCGTAACGGGCACGGAATCGAGGTCATAAACCTTTGCGCCATTCATAGAAAGCAGGAATGGCGAGTGGGTAGCGATGATAAATTGACATCCGTAAAATCTTGCCGAGTCCTCGATAAACCGACGGAGCTTATTTTGCAATGCCGCAGAAAGACTGTTTTCGGGTTCGTCTAAAAGATAAAGCGCATCTTCTTCTATCTTTTGGGTGAAATAATAGTAGGCTGTCTCGCCATTGGACATACTTGAAAGCTCTTTGGACAGCCTTTTCGAAACGTATGTCGATTTCGTGCGCCTTTTAGTTTCATTTCTGCGTTTGAATTCGTCAAGGTCGTTTAAGTTTCTCAAGAGATAAGCTTTCTCTCGGCTTCTGTCATATTCCTCAAAAAGCTCTTCGCGGCGGCGGTCAACGCCCTCGTTTATGGCACGGATGTCAAGCAGAGAATCGAAAACGCCGTCGCTTGTGATTATCCTGCTGCCCGAAGGCGCGCTTTTGCCATAAGACAGCTTGAACCTACAAAAATTCAGATACTCCTCGATAAATGGCGTATTATTAAATGGCGCAGTTCGCTCCAAACTGAGCTTTTCGGCAATAAGATTGAGAAGGGTGGATTTACCCGAGCCGTTACCGCCGTAAATGACGGTTATCGGCTCAAAATCGAGCCTATCAAGCCCCTTTTGCGGAAAGATTTTAAAGGGGTAAACGTTATTGGTCGAATAGCATTTCATATCGAGCTTTCCAAGTCCTCTGCCAAAGCCAAGTATATAATCGACCTCGTCATCTTCGCTTGCGAGCTTAAAGCTCTCAAGATATTTCATAAAGCGTCCCCCTTTTTCAATATTTGATTACAGTATATCATATTTTGACGATAAAAGCAATAAAATTTGTTGTTTTATTATTGTCAGAATTTCAAATTTTGATTTATCGGTGATGCCACGGCGGTGTCTGCTGGAAGTTTTGCTCGAGCTTTTTCAAAAGCTCGTCGGATCCGCCGCGATCGGCGGTCGCCCTCCGCAGAGGGCGAAACTCCTTTATCCTTCCAAAGCGCCACCGAAGGGTGAATTTTCGCCGAAGGCGAAAAGAGGGGAACCGCACAAGTGGGGGGTTCCCCTTTCCCCATAAAGGCTTACTTAAATCATTTGTCCGCTTTTTTCTTTGAGACCAGAGGCGCAAAGAAAAAAGCTTGGCAAAAAAGAACACGCCGTAAAAGAAGTTTCGCCGTGCGCGGCGACCAACGCTCCGCGCGTTGGATCAGCGGTCGCTTTTTGAAAAAAGCGAC
>JAZMZI010000110.1:0-18161 GCA_045585895.1 Eubacteriales bacterium | reverse complement strand
GGGGTTTAGCGGTCAGTTAAACGTTGTCTGTTTGAAAGTTTTTCCGTCGCTTTTTTCAAAAAGCGACCGCTGATCCAACGCGCGGTTCGGTGGTCGCCGCGCGCACGCGGCGAAATCTCCTATACGTGCTTTTCTTTTTGCTAAGCTTTTTCTTTTGCGCTTCTTCTGCCAAAAGAAAAAGCGGACATAAAGTTTAATTTTACTTTATTGCATAAGGGGAACCCCCCACTTGTGCGGTTCCCCTCTTTTCGCCTTCGGCGAAAATTCACCCTTCGGTGGCGCTTTGGAAGGATAAAGGAGTTTCGCCCTCTGCGGAGGGCGACCGCCGATCGCGGCGGCTCCAACGAGCTTTTGAAAAAGCTCGAGCAAAACTTCCAGCAGACACCGCCGTGGCGTCACCGATAAATCAAAATTTGACGTTTGATATAAAAGTTGGGGCTGTCAAATGAGACAGTCCCTAAATATTAAATATTCTCAAATTCTGCTTTCGTTACCGTGATCTTCGCGTTCTTCATTATAAGAATCACGTCGCACGCCTTTTTCGTGCGGAGGGGAAGGGTCTCTTGTTTTTCATTCGCGGTGATCTCCGCCGTGCCCGCGGTTCGGTCGATCTTAAGAGTTACCGAAAGCTTTTCGCCTGCCTTATGGGGCAGAGAATAATATTCGTAAGCGTTGGGGTCGGTGGGATGCGAGCAATCGTAAATAAGTCCGAGAGTCTCACAGTCACATTCGGGAGTAAGCTCGATTGAAAAATCCAGCTTTTCGGCAGTTGCCGCCTGACCCTTTTGCACTGTTTTTACGAGGGTGGGAAGCTCCTTTGCCGTCAGAGTGCAGTTTCCGTCTCCAAACGAGAGGGTTGCGTATCCGTAACCCATACCGCCGCCCGTTATGCAAGCCCAATTCAAGGCGTAAACGCTCTTGATATTGAAATCAACGGCTGATTTCGTCTTTGAATAAGGCTCGGTTATCTCTATCGGGGCGGTCATATCAATGGTGGTTTCCTCAATTCCGCCGCAGAAAATGTGTTGAACGTGATTTTCGGGGTCACTGAAAAATCTGTTCCACGGGTCGGAGAGCATATCGTAATAGCGTGCTTCGGGAACGGGCCAAAGGGCGATCTTGGGGTCGATGGCGCGGTAAAAGTCGTCTGACGCGCCCATATATCCGTGATGTCCCACCTGAACTATATCGGCTTTCAGCTGTTCGGGGGAGTAGCTTTCCATAATGATCTTGGAGCCTACGGGCTGAATATCGCCCAGCCACATAACGCTGTAATTGCCCAGAGTCATTCTCATGGTCAGAGAGGTCTCGTTGACGTTAAGAGGACGCACCGAGCAATCGTCGGACGTGAAGATCACATTGAATTCCGCGCCGCCGAAACGAAGAACGTCACCCTTGCCGGGAATGATAACTTCTGCGCCGTATGCGTCTATGGCTTCAAGAAATCCCTTGTGGTCGTGGGTTCTTTCGCACATATCGGCAGGAAAATTATAAATGACCTTTTCCACGGTGACCCGATCTTTATAATCGCGAGCCATTCGGATAAATCCGTTGGTGTGGTCGTCGTGGGGGTGGGTAAAGAACCAAGCCGAGATCACGGGTTTTCCTCCGCGCTCGTTCTGCTTGCAGAGAAGGGAGTAGATATGGTCGACTTCGTCGTATTCTCCGAAAGTGGAGTCGATAAGCGCGAAGCTGCCGTCTTCAAGGCGGATAAGGTAAGCCATGCCGCAATCCACCGAGAAAAAGGTGGGGCGGATCTGAGTCAAAAGAGGTTTTACCGACATATTGAGCCTCCTGTCAGCTATTATTTTCAGTATAACAAAATCGGATCTAAAAGTCAATAGAAGCGTTGAAAAAATCGTCGGAAAAATTCGCTTTTTCGGTTGACAAAAGTGAAATTGAGTGTTATAATCTCGTTAGTTTGATTTTTTGGAAATTCTTTTTTTAAAAGGAGTTTTTATGGATAAGAAAAATATTTTTCTCGTGAGAGCGGGATGCTACGCCACCAACGTGACTATGGCGGTGGTCTGCAATCTGTCGCCTCTGCTTTTTTTGACCTTCAACGAGTTTTACCACATCAGCTTTTCGCTTTTGGGACTTCTGGTGCTGATAAATTTCTGCACGCAGCTTACCGTTGATCTTCTGTTCTCGTTTTTTTCTCACAAATTCAATATTCCCGTGGCGGTCAAGCTCTCTCCCGTCCTTGCCATCGCGGGTCTTGCGGTCTACGCCCTCTCGCCCGTGGTGTTTCCCGACGCGGTCTACGCGGGTCTCGTTATCGGCACGGTGCTTTTCTCTATGGCAAGCGGATTTTGCGAGGTGCTTATAAGTCCCGTTATTGCGGCTCTCCCAAGCGATGATCCCGACAGAGATATGAGCAAGCTTCACTCGATATACGCCTGGGGCGTGGTAGCGGTAGCTATCGTTTCCACCGTCTTTCTCTACTTCTTCGGACGTGAGAACTGGCAGTGGCTGCCCGTAATATTTATGCTTATACCCACGGCGGCACTCGTCTTTTTCGCAAAGGCGAAATTGCCCGCGATGGAGACCCCCGAAAAGACGTCGGGCGCCGTAAGATTTCTTAAAAACGGCGGTGTGTGGCTCTGCGTTCTCGGAATATTTCTCGGCGGCGCGGCAGAGGTCACTATGGCGCAGTGGGCGTCAAGCTACATAGAGCAGGCACTCTCGCTCCCCAAGATCTGGGGCGACATTTTCGGTGTGGCGGTATTTGCCGTGGCTCTGGGGCTTGGACGCTCCCTTTATGCAAAAATCGGCAAGAATATTTCAAGAGCACTGTTCTTTGGCGCGATAGGTGCGACCCTTTGCTATCTTACCGCGGCACTTATGCCTACCAATAATACCGCGTGTGCCATAGTAGGTCTTATTGCCTGCGCGCTTACGGGATTCTGCGTGTCGATGATGTGGCCCGGCAGCCTTATCGTGGCAAGTGACCGCTATCCCGAGGGCGGAGTTATGATATTCGCGCTTATGGCGGCGGGCGGCGATTTCGGTGCGTCCGTCGGCCCTCAGCTTGTTGGTCTTATCACCGATGCGGCTATTGAGAATCCTTCTCTCGTTTCTTTCGCGGAGAGCCTGTCTCTCGTCCCCGAACAGTTTGGTATGAAGCTTGGTATGCTTGTAGGTATGCTTTTCCCGCTGATCGCAATAGCCGTGTACGCGACTTATTTCAGAGCCTACCTCAAGAATAAGAAAAAATAACGTTTTAGTAAAATTACCCGACCTTGTCGGGTAATTTTATGAAATTTTTAATGCACTTCAAAAAAAGGACATCAAACCGATGCATTTGTCTTGCCGATTAATTGATTTCTGTGCCGTTTGCGTATATAATTAGGACATTGATTTCTTCGGAGAGTGAAAAAATGAAGCTGAAAATTACGAAAAAAGAATTGTTTATCGATTACGTACCGACCTTTCTTATCGGAATTATGATAATCGTTTTCGCAATCGTAAACGAGCAATCTTTTATTGCCACGCTGCCTACCCTTATCACTCTTGGGGTGCTTATCTTGTCGGTGAGAGCCAACAGATACGCATTTCTTGTTGGGGCGGGAAACTGCGTGCTTTATACTGTCGCTTATCTGATGGAGGGGGTATATTTCTCGGCGGCAAGCGCCTTTCTCGTTTCTATGCCGATACAGATATTTTCCTTCTTCGTTTGGAGCAGACACAAGACAGACAAAACCCGCTCCGAGCTTATAAGAATGAAATGGTGGCAGCTGATTTTGGCGGTCGCGGCAATTTTTCCTGCGTGGGCGGGCTGTTATTTCGGAATTTCGGGGTTTTTGGACGGTACTGAGCCTCTGCTTGACAGTCTGACCTTCGTGCTTGGAATACTTATTTCGACCCTTGTGGCACTCCGATTTATCGAGGGGCAGTATTTTAACGTGATCTCCTGCATTATCGCGCTCGTGATGTGGATATCTATCTGCATAGAGTCTCCGAATAACGTCAATTTCCTGATTATCGCTTGCTATAATCTTTTCAGAACTGTGCAGGGATCGGTTAACTGGACGGCATTGTATATAAGAGGAAAAAATGAAAAAAAGAACGTATAAAGTGTCGTCGGGCAGATATTGCGCGTCTCTGACCTGCTTTTCTGTGAGGGGAGAGTCGCGCCGCGAGCCGTTAGGCGAGATATTTGACAAGATAAACAACATACATAGGCACACCGAGCACGAGGTTTTTTTCGTCCTTGACGGAGAGATGGAGCTTGTGCTTGAGAACGGAGCCGAACGCTATTCGTCCGTTTCGGTGACGGTGCCCGCGGGAGCAGAGCATTACACCGTGGTGGATTCCGAAAGGCTTTTCGTGGTCTATCTTTCTCCCGAAAACGGTGAGACCAAAAGGCTTTTTTCTGAAAAACTGAGTGATATTTTCGTGTCCGATATCGACGAAGAAATGCGTTTTTATATCGATATGATCGCCAAAGAGCGGAGCGACGAGGATTGCTTCCACATACTGTCGCTCCTGTTTGCCTCGTTTGTAAAGCGTTTGGCGCCCGAGACGGCGGTTAAACGGGAAACGCTTTCGGGGACGGGAAAATATACCTTCGATATAGACGGATTTATCGAGGAGAGATTTACGGAGGAGATAAGACTTCCCCAGCTTGCCAAACATCTGCATCTTTGCGAAAAGCAGGTGTCGAGAGTGATAAAGAAGGAATATAACTGTTCGTTTTCGGACTTGGTGAAGAAAAAACGGCTTACCGTGGCGTCTATGATGCTGAAGCATACGGATATGACGGTGTCGGAGATCGCGCGAAAGGTCGGATTTGAAAACGACAATTATTTTTACAGAGTTTTCAAAGAAAGCTTTGGAAAAACTCCGAATGAATACAGAAAAGACCGAAAAATTGGGGGTTAGCGAACGGTTTAGAGGCGAAGCCTTCTTAAAAGTTTCGCTCAAGCCTTTTCAAAGGCTTGTCGCTTGGCGATGTTTTCGCAGAAAACTCGCGGCTTCGGGCAACGCCCGAAGTGACACGTCGCGATCGGCGGTCGCGCTCGCAAGCGCGAAATAACCCTTATACGCGTTTTCTTTTGTTAGCTTTTCTTTTGCGCTTCCGGTGTCAAAAGAAAAGCGGAAAACAGTTTGGAAGGTTAACATGTAGAAGGTGGATTTTCCTTTCTACATAAAGCAAATCTAAATCATTCGTCCGCTTTTTTCTTTGAGACCAGAGGCGCAAAGAAAAAAGCTTGGCAAAAAAGAACACGCCGAAAAGAAGATTTCGCCTCTGCGGAGGCGAGCAACGCTCCGGGGGGTGGATCGGCGGGCGCTTTTTGAAAAAAGCGACGTAAAAACTTCCAAAAAGACAACGTTCAACTAACCGATAAATCAAAATTTGAAACACAAACGGCACCCCTCGGGGTGCCGTTGTGTCGTTTTTCGGAAATATTATCTCTTGTAGAGCAGAGGCGTACTGATCACGCCCGTGCGGCGGAGACGGTATTCGTAAGTCCAGTTGGTGTCGCCCTGAGTCCATGCGGAGGGGCCCTGCCATGAGAACTTTTCGTCTGCGTTGTGGACGTCTCCGAAGCAGTTGCGGCGCGAGATATAGGAGTTTATAACTATCTCGTGCTTGCCTGCGGAAAGAATACCGAGATCCCAAGCATAGGGAGGATATGCGATAATTGCCTTCTTCACGCCGTCAACGAACACGGTGTTGACCGCCGCCGCGAAGTGAGGTATCTTGATGATCGCATCCCAGTCCTCGGGACATTCTACGGGCAGCTTATAAGAAACTACGCCGCCATAGAAGGGGAGACCCTGATATGTAAGATCGCTGAAGCCCAGCTTTTCGGGAAGTGTGGTGACGGTTAGAAGTCTGCCCGCAACCTTTACGCCGAACTCGCCGAGAAGGTACATAGCCTCGACGTTGCTTCTCTCACCGAAGGGATAGGTCACGCGGAGGGTGTTTTCGCCCTTCTTGAGAGGAGGAAGCGCCACCTTTTCGATAGACTTGTCGGTGTAGTAGCCGTCGGCTTTTGTATCTACGGGTTTGCCGTTCCAGACTATGGTGGTGATCTCGGGGTCCTCAATGGCAAGATAGGGATTTTCGTAATCTATTTCACTGTTTACGGTAAATTCAAGGGTCACGGTGTGCTGACAAGGCTTCTTCTCAACTACCCAAGGCTGAGACTTGCCCGCGGAGTAACCGAGGCGCGCGCGGACGGCTCTGTCGATACGGAGGACTTCCTCAAGAGGACGAAGCTCTTCGCCGTCGAGGGCGTATTTTGCCATATCCAGCAAGAGCACGTTAGGCTCGGAGAGGGTGTAGTCTACGGTGAAGGGGAAGTTGCCGACCTGTTGAGGAACGGGATTTGCGGGAGGCTCCCATCCGCTGTGCTCGTTCGTGTCCTCAAGGAAGATAAGCGCCGAGTCGTAGTCGGAAAGACTGAGGATCATATGGGTCTTGCCACCCGCATTGGAATGACGGATAGGCTTTATCTCACCGGTGATCGTGTCGTAGAGCTTGGGAGCGTACGTGCCGTTTACGTAGACGTGGATGCCGAGAGCGCGAGCGACGTCCTTGTTGTAAGGCTCGTCGCAGTGAGAGATAAAGAGCCAGAGACCTGTTTCGTCGCGGCGAACCTGATGGATAAGACTGTTAGTGAGTGCGCCCGAGAAATCTCTTATCTCGACGGTTCTGTCGTCCTTAAGCTCGTCGAGAAGCGCGCCCTTGCTGAATGCGATCTGACGGGATTTTGCAAAGAGCTTTTTGCCTCTCTCGGAGGGGATTGCGTCCTCATACATGGGAGCGTCGCCCATAAATACCAGCTTGCCGCCCGCCTCAAGGAAGGCTTCAAGGCGTTCGAGGGTGGTGGAACGGAGGGTTTCGCACTCGGGAACGATAATTACGTCGTAAGCCATCTCGCCTACCTTTAAGGGATTGCCGCCCTTCTCACACTGTGAGGGAAGGAGAGATTCGCAGATATAGTCGAAGTCGATACAGCCGCGGAGCAGCCAATTGGTTACGTTGGAAAAGTTCTGCTCAAGCTTTTCTCTCACCAGCGCGGTTTGCTCGTTGGGACCGAAGCGGAGCCAGTAGCTCTCAACGGGATGGACGACGGCTACCTTAACGAGAGGCTTACCTCTTGTCAGCGCGGTATTGACGCGGCCGAAGTGGTCTTCGACGTAGCTGTATTCCTTGTACCAAGGGGACTGGTAGGATATGGATGCGGGATAGTCGCGCTTTGCGGTGCCCTTCATGGAGACCCATGAGAGGTGCTGAACTCTGACGGTCACGCCGAGAGCCGCCTGCCAGTCGCCGTGAAGCTTGTGACCGCGGAAGTCGAAATCCCAGCCCGTAACGCCGTAAAGCTCACTCATCATACCCGGTCTGCCGTACTGGTGAACGGCACTCTGACACTGCTTTGCGGTGGTGAACTCAAAGTACGCGCAGAGCATATCGATGCCGGGGATACCGAAGGAACGGTAGGAACGCATACAGTCGCCGATGCACATGGTCTGAGAGTGGAGAGAAGGCTCTGCCATCATGTGTCCCGTAAGAGCTATTCCGTGATCGTCGCACCATTTTCCGACCGTATCGGCAAATGCCTCGGCAAAACGTTCTGAAACGTGGTCGTGATAGTGGTATCTGGTAAGAGAGATCTCACCGTTGGGCAGATCCCAAAGCAATTCGGGGAAGTGCTCGATGAGAGATTCGCCGTATGCGGCGGTGTAGGTCTCCTCAAGGTCGTCCGTCCAAGGGAGGTTTATGTTCTGTTTGCTGGTGGCAAAGCCGAGAGTTGATTTGCGGGTGAACTGAGGCTCGTCGGTGAAGATGGCGGGAACGGTCTTGCCGAACTCGTCGCCGACGGTCTCGAAATACTTCTCGTGGGTGGTCTCGATGAAGCGCTCGATCGCCTTCTTGTTAAGGGTGTCAACGTAAGCCTGATTGTTGTACCAAGGACTGTTGGGAGAGATCTCGCGCCAGACGTTCCAGCGAGTGCCTTCGACCGCGTCGCCATCACCGATCTTTTTGTAAGATTTAAGGCAACCGTCGCCGTCAAGGACTACGTCGAAGCTGGCGATAATATACGCGCTTGCTCGGTGCTTATATTCGGGATCGCAGGTGAATGTGATGTATCTCAAGCGGTACTGCTCGTCCTTGGTGACGTAGCCGCCCGCAAAGCCGGAGGGCCACTTGTCCTCGTCGTAGAGCCATGAGAGCATTTCGTTCTTTTTTGCGTGGTCGGTACAAGCCTTTACCAGATTCATAAAGTTTTCGGAAAGATACTCGGTGGACATACCGTCGCGGCAGTGCATATGGAAGCCGCCAAGCCCCATTTCCTTGAAAATATCTATCTGACGGAGCAGCTCTTTTTCTTCAAGATCGCAGTTCCACGCCCAGAAGGGAGCTCCGCGGTACTCGGCGGTGGGATTTTTGAAAAGCGCCTCGTCGAGCACCTTGTTTTTCTTGTTGTCGTCGTAGATCATAAAAAACCTCCTTAATTTTTATGGCTCAAATATCTTATAGATATCAATAGTATTATAAAAAAATTTTTGTATAATGTCAATAGTAAAAAAGAATATTTAAAGAATATTTTGGGTGAATTTTAGACTTTTTTCTCCTTAAACGGTCTTAGCACGATTGACAAAAGGAGATTTTTGTGATAAAATTTAAAAGTATAAGTGCGCTTGGAGAAACGGTGTGAAAGCTACCTCTTCCGTATAAGAGGTTTGCACGCTTCACGTTGGCATTCTCCTTGTGACAAAATTCATCTTTTGATGTTTGTGCCGCCGCGCAGGCGGCGGAATGGAATTCGTTATGGCAAGATTGGATCCCGTCAAGCTCTCCCCCGTATTTAAAGACTATCTTTGGGGCGGCGAGCGTCTGAAAAATGAATTTAACAAGAAAAGCGATATGTCGCCTCTCGCCGAGAGCTGGGAGCTTTCGGCGCATAAAGACGGTGAGAGCGTAGTTCAAAGCGGCGAATATTCGGGGTTAAGGCTTACCGAGTACGTTGACGGTATTGGTGCCGACGCTCTTGGAGAGGATAGCGCAAAATACAGCTATTTTCCGCTTCTCGTAAAGCTGATCGATGCTAAAGGCGATCTCTCGGTGCAGGTTCATCCCTCCGACGAGTACGCTCTCGCTCACGAGGGTGAGTACGGAAAGACAGAGATGTGGTATATTCTCGATTGCGACGACGGCGCGTCTCTCTACTACGGTTTTTCAAGGGACGTAAGCCGCGAGGAATACGAGACCGCTATACGGGACGGCAGACTTACCGAAATACTCAACAGAGTTCCCGTAAAGAAGGGCGACGTCTTCTTCATCCCCGCGGGCACTGTTCACGCTATCGGCGCGGGCATCGTGATCTGTGAGATACAGCAGAACTCTAACACTACCTATCGCGTTTACGATTATATGCGCCGTGATAAGAACGGAGATCTGCGCCCCTTGCACGTCGAAAAGGCCTTGGAGGTGTCTTGCCTTGAAAGATCTCAAGATCTTGCGCCTCTCGGAGAGGGCGACGACGTTCTGCTTGCCCGTTGCGGATATTTTGAAGCGAGAAGGGTCAGAGTAAAGGGCGCGGGCGAAGTAAAAGCCGACAAAAAGAGCTTTCTCTCTCTTATCGTTACCGAGGGCGAGGGAAAACTGGATTTTGAGGGCGGCAGTCTCGGCCTTATAAAGGGTGACAGTATTTTTATTCCCGCGCAGAACAGGTCTTTTGCGCTGACGGGCAATTTTGAATTTATTTTGAGTAAGGTGAGGTAACGTTATGTTGTACGTAGGAATCGATCTCGGCGGCACCAATATCGCCGCGGGACTTTGTGACGAACATGGAAAAATTCTTTACACCGAAAGCCTTCCCACCCATAAGGAGAGGGATTGGACGCTTATAGTCGCCGATATGGCGGCTCTTGCCAAAAGCGTGGTGAAGAAAAGCGGTCACGATATGGGCGACGTGGCGGCGGTAGGCATAGGTTGCCCGGGAAGTATCGACAAAAAGAGCGGTACGGTGGTCTACTCCAATAATATCGTAATGCATAACGCAACGGTGGCAGAGGAGTTCAAAAAGCACGTTGATCTGCCCGTATATCTTGAAAACGACGCTAACGCGGCGGCTCTCGGAGAGTACGCGATCTATGGCGACGGTGTGAAAAGCTTCGTGTTTTTCACTCTCGGCACGGGAGTCGGCGGCGGTATAATCCTTGACGGCAAGGTCTGGTCGGGATTTAACGGCGCGGGCGGCGAGATCGG
The DNA here is from genome assembly GCA_045585895.1 of Eubacteriales bacterium. Classification (GTDB taxonomy): domain Bacteria; phylum Bacillota; class Clostridia; order Oscillospirales; family CAG-272; genus SVTX01. The sequence continues at coordinate 7,933 of JAZMZI010000110.1, read as the reverse complement.
TCACCAGAGCCTGGTGTTCAACGGTGAGCCTTGCACCTGCGGCAGACGCGGATGCCTTGAAGCCTACGCTTCGGTCACCGCGCTTATCAGACAGACGAAGGAGGCTATGGCTGAGCATCCCGAGTCAATGATGAACTCGTGGGAGAAACGTAAGGGCAAGGTCAGCGGCAGGACTGCATTTGATTGCGCAAGACTCGGAGATGCTGCGGCAATAGCCGTCAGAGACCGTTATATCGAGTACGTCGCAGAGGGCATATGCAGTATTGTGAACGTGCTTCAACCCGAGGTAGTGGCTATCGGCGGCGGTATCAGCCGAGAGGGTGACGCGCTCTTGGAGCCGATTAAAAAATATTTTGAAACCAACGATTATAACCGATATATGCCCAAGACCGACATCCGCATAGCAAGACTTTTCGGTGATGCGGGTATCGTCGGCGCGGCAATGACCGCAAAGCAAGGCGAGATAGCTTGCGTGTAAAGCGCAGATCTGCGCAGCTTTTGCGAAAAGACGAGAAAAGGATTTTAGCGTGAAAGTTACTTCCAACCTATAGTAAGAAAAACCGTTTCACGCTCGAATTTTGTCGGACGGCAAAATTCATCGATTACTGTTTGTGCCGACGCATTGGCGTCGGAATGGAGATTAAAATGAGCAAAAATTTTGACGGTTGGCAGGAGAGCTACGTCGGCGCGAGAGATATTATTCTTGAGAGCGACGAGAGCCTCCACGATTACGAAAAAGCCGAGCTGCTTGAGCTTCTTGAGAGTGTGGAGGATGAGATAGACCGCCTCGAAAAGCTCCGTGCAAGGCTGGGTCGCGTTCTCGATTACGACGATCTGAAAAAGCAGGGCTTTTCCCGTGAGGAAATCTGCGCTTTCGAGCACGAGGACTCGGAGTATATAGCGCGCGTTGACAGATATTACGCCAACAATCTTCAAAAAAGAAAGTATATGTTCGGATATCCCGCCAATATGGAGGATTATTCTTATACCACGAGCTATCTCAGACATTTGGAAAGCAAGATGTATCTGATGAATAACTGCGGTGACCCTTATCAGAAGGGCAACTACGGAATGGATTCCAAGTCTACGGAGAAAAAGATAATCTCCCTTGTGGCGGACAATTTCGGTATCTCGGACGGAGAGTATTGGGGATATATAACCTCGGGCGGTACGGAGAGCAATTTCTGGGGCATCCGCGAGGGCTTTAACCGCTTCCCGAAGGGTAAGCTGTATTTTTCGTGTGATACGCATTATAGCGTTGAAAAGTACGTTTTCGACGGTGAAAACCGCGAAAGATATCCTTACGAAAAAATTGCGGTGGATGAATACGGACGAATTTCTGCCCAAAAACTCTTTGAAGTGGTGGAAAGAGACCACAAAAACGGCGTAGATGGCGCAATAGTAGTGCTGACGTGGGGAACTACCTGCCGTGGTGCCGTCGATCAGGTCAAAAAAATAACCGACGGGTTGAAGGCGCGCGGAATTGAGTATTATTGCCATCTTGACGCGGCTCATTTCGGCGGAATCGCCAAAAATCAGGATGATGCGCCCAAGGTCGACCGACTTTCCGAGCTTGGAGTTGATTCTGTTGCGGTAAGTATGCATAAATTTATGGGCACGGCAAGAGTAAACGGAGTTTTGCTGGCGCTGAACCGCCGTGACCGTCCCGTTATCGACTATATAGGTCAGGAGGACTCAACGCTGCTGGGTTCCCGTGACTATCTGCCGTTTTCCACCTATCAGCGCGCCAAGGAGATGTTGCTTCGCCGTAATTGCCGTCATTACGTCTCCAACGTAAACTATTTTGAAAGCAAGCTTTTGGAGAGCGGGGTAAAATACGAAAGATTTGAAGATTCCAATACCTTCGTTATCGACCGCCCCGACGACGAGATCTGTAAAAGATTTCAGCTTGCGGCTTTCGTGGACGCGCAAGGACGCGATAAGGCTCACATTATAATTTTCCCGTTCCATAAAAAGGAGATAATGGACGAGCTGGTGTCCTTCCTTAAGGGTGAAGAAAAATGATGAAAAGAGCAGTTACGCGAAAAGAGAGCTTTATAATACTTTCGGTGATCTACCTTCTCGCGGCGGCGGGCGGTATTGCCGTGTATTTTATGACGGAAGACTTGGGCTTTTGGTGGCTGAGACTTCTTATTTCGGACGTAGCCGCAACCGTCGTTACGTTCATTTTCAGTCTTGTGTTCCGAAACGCGTCGGTGTACGATCCTTATTGGAGCGTCCAGCCTTTGGTTATCCTTTTCGGATTTGCCGCGGGGAATAAGATGACCCCATTGAAGCTTCTTTTGGTTTTGGCGGTAATGCTTTGGGGAATAAGACTGACGGCGAATTGGGCTTATACCTTCAGGTCTCTGCGCCACGAGGACTGGAGATACGTAATGCTTCGTGAAAAGACGGGGCTGTTCTATCCCTTCGTTAATTTTGTGGGAATACATATGGTGCCTACTCTCGTGGTCTACCTTTGCACTCTGCCTGCTGTGGCTGTGGTGCTGAGCGCGGCGAGAGGAAATCTGCTTTCTTACGTTGCGGTTGCCGTGTGCTTGGGCGCGGCGGTGTTGCAGGGTGTGGCGGATATTCAGATGCACGCGTTCAGAAGGAGAGGCAGCGGAGGATTTATCCGCGAAGGACTATGGAAGAATTGCCGACACCCCAACTATCTCGGAGAGATCCTTATGTGGTGGGGAGTGGGAATATGCGCGGTCAGCGCGCTTGGATTTAACTATTCGTTCCTTCTTGTGGGAGCGGTGGCGAATACCGCACTTTTCCTGTTTGTAAGCATACCTTTGGCAGAGGGAAAGCAATCGAAGAAGGAAGGCTACCCGCAATACAAGGCAGAGACGCGCGCGCTTTTGCCGATACCGAAAAAGTGAAATTATAGATAAAAGAGGCAACGAAACGTTGCCTCTTTTATCGTTGGAAATTTGATTTATCGGCGACTTGAACGACACCCTAAATCGTAGGGGCGGTCATCGCCGCCCGTTCGTTGGTTTTAAATCGATTGAACGGGCGGCCAATGACCGCCCCTACGACAATGTTTATCTTAACCGCACCGATAAACTCCAATTTATTTAATTCTTGATCTTACCGATAAGATGTCTTCCGACGGCAACCATCATATCCGCCGCGGGGCGCGAAAGCTCACGGGGCAGAGGATTTACAAAATTGCCCGCTTCAAAGGTCAGGTCGCCCTCGTAGTCGATCTCCTTGAGCGCCGCGCATACGCTGTCCCAGTTGATCTTTGAAAAATAGGGAAGAGTGTGAAGGTCGCTTTTGCCGTCTACGTCATGGACGTGGAGCGCCTTGAGGCGGTCTTTCCCGAGCGCGCGGATAAGCTCGGCGGGGTCAACGCCTACCAAAGGCGCGTGACCGATATCGAGACAAGCTACGAACCACTCGCTGTTCAGCGTGTCTACGTAGCGGACGAATTCCTCGGGACGGGAGCAGGTGGAGTGGTCGATTTTCAGTCCGCCCGGCTGCTGCCACATATTCTCAACGGCAACCTTAACTCCGTATTCCTCGCAGTAAGGCTTCAGCGCGTTGTAAAACTGCATATTCCATTCGAAAAGCTGCTCGGGGACGCCCTCTTCGCAGTATTGAAGGTGCTGAACGGGGTGAACCACCACTATCGGAATTCCGAGATAGGACGCGTTACGGATAGCGCGGCGAATGTCGTGGAAACGACGGATCGTTCTGTCCATATCGCGGAAGCTTGAGCCTTCGGGAGCGTGCGCCTGATTGAAAACGATGCCCTTTGATTCAGCTAAAGCGCGCCATTCCAAGAATTTCTGTTTGCCAAGCTCGCCGTCGGTCTGCTCGCCGTAATATTCCTCGCTTATGTGGAAGGAGAAGTCGATGGCATCGAAGCCTGCGTCAGCCATGAGCTTTATAGAATCCTCGGTGGACATTTTTCTTGCAAATTGTGAGTGAGATGATGAAAGAAGCATAGATCCATACCGCCTTTTTTTATTTCGGCAAATGCCGTTCTTTAATTAGATTATAGTATTGTTTTGTTGGGATGTCAATGAAAAATCGATAAAATTTTCATAAATATCCAAAATATAATTCTGATTTTGATTTGTCGGGGACTCCGTAGCGGTGACGATGCCATTGTAAAGGCGGTCGGCGCAGAACCCCAAAAGCTCGGCTGCGCTCGCTTCGGAGAACCCCACGCGCGCCTGTTCAATCGATTTAAATCCTTCGTTCATGGGACGTCGCCCACGACATCCCGTTTGTTGGTTTAAAATGTTCGTCACCGCGGGCGGCCAATGACCGCCCCTACGATCGCGAAACCGTTTAAAATCCTTCCACGGCAACGGATTGGCGAACGTCTTAACTCGTAGGGGCGGTCATCGGCCGCCCGTTCGTTGGTTTTAAATCCTTCGTTCATGGAACGTCGAGGCACCACCCTACGGCCGCGGTTACTTTAATCACCCCAATAAACCCTAATTTGTTTGATTTACGAACACAGGAAGCCTTAAAAACGCAATAAAAAAATATTTCAACAAATTTCAATTAGGGTATTGATTTTTGCGTTAAAGTGTGATATAATATTCGGGTCGAATACGGAGAGATATCGAAGTGGGGACGTTTGCGAGCGCTGCCTGTGGCAGAAGAAGCGAGCAAAAAGGAGTGGCAGCGGTCGAAATTTTGTGAGCAAAAGCGAGCAAAAAATTTCGGGCACCGCAACAGGACATAACGGGGCACCCGCAAGATAATTTATAAGAATTAAACTCGTTTTGAGTTTATAATATATGGAGAGATATCGAAGTGGTCATAACGGGGCTGACTCGAAATCAGTTTGTGCGCAAGCACACGAGGGTTCGAATCCCTCTCTCTCCGCCATAAACAAAACACACCGCTTTTTGCGGTGTGTTTTGTTTATCTCGGTGAGGAAGGTACAGAGAAATCTTACTCCAAATTCGCTTGCGAATTTGCGAAAAGGTTCGAATCCAGCCCCTTTCTTTATTCAAGTATTCTTACTCGATCTCAAGATCAGCCCAGACGAGAGCGTGGTCGTTCATCCAAGGCTCTGCCACGCGGTCTGCCGCGGTTATCTTTATTTTGGGAGAAACCAAGATGTTATCAAAGGGGCAGGGAGATATTACACTGCCCGCGTGCACGATGGTGTCGAACGTGCCGAATTTACCTGCGTTTGCGCACTCAAAGCCTGCCTCTTGGAATCTTGCAAGCTCTTCCTTGTAGAAAAGACGGGTACTTACCTTCTTGCCGTCGTCAACGTAATCTTCCGGATTGAAATCGCCCATAATTACGCAGTATTCCTGCTTTTTTGCAAATTCGATAAGCTGGGTGATCTCCTCGGCGCGCACGTTCTTGTCCGACCAGTCAAAGTGGAGGCAGATAAGTGTTATCTCGCGTCCTTCGATCTTGACCTTGCCCGTTAAGAACCAAGGGTGACGGTATTTGAGATCGCCCGTGTATTTCACAGGCTCAACGTCGAAAAGCTCAAATCTTGAAAGAAACGCCTTGCCGTTGTAATTGCCCGTGTAATTTCTCTTGTAGTTGGGAAGGGCGGCGGAATAGACCGCGTCGTATGCCATCTCGCGGTTTTCCTTATTGAAAAACTCAACGTCCTCTTGAAGCGCCCAAAGATCGGCGCCGACTTTTAGAAATACCTCACGAAATGCCTTGCGGCTCTCCTCGCTGCCTGCGGGAAGATCGGTGCCCGAATAATCGCCTACGTTGTAGGTAGCAAATCTGACTTTTACGGGAGTAGAGTTAACGCTCATTTTGCTTAATCCTCCTATCGGAATATTAGATCAAAGTTTTGAGAAGCCGAAGCTGTTAACCAGCGCGTCGATCTTCTTGCCCTGCTTGCAGAGGGGGCACTCGTGAGAGGGATAGGTGGCGTAGTCGCCGAGATCCTTGGTATCGAATACCGAATTTACGGGGTAGCCTGCGCACTCGTCCAAGGTCGCAAAGATAGCGCAAACGCCCGCGACCGCGCCGTTATAGTATTTTATAGCCTCGATAGCCGCCTGAGCGGTATAGCCCGTAGTGACCGAAGCGGCAAGGACAAGCACGTTTTTGCCCTTGATCATCGGGAGGATGTTGTCACGGAAAATAAGCTGGCTTCCCGTGGTGTGCTCGGGGGTGACCACGTAGATGGTCTGGTGAGCGTTAAGGTTCATAAAGTTACCGTTGGTAAGCTCCTCTGCGAGGCAGGTTCCGATTACCTGAGTTCCGTCGAGGCAGAGGATCGCGTCGACGATAGTGTTACTGCTGTAATAAGATACCAACTCCTTTGCCAGAGCCTGAGCCTCGGAAAGACGAGCCTTCTGGGTCGTCACGTCGATGTAATAGTTTATATGGCTGTGGCTGGTTGCAAAGTGACCCTTCGAAACGCGAAGGAAAAGATTTTTGTGTTTGGTTCTGATCTTTGTGGTATTGATGGTTGGCATTTGTGTCTCCGTTCCAAGTGATTATAAAACCGCTTTTTTTTAATTTTATCACAGAAAACCTCGTATGTCAAGAAAAAGTTTTAGCGCTTTTTCGTTGTGTTTTTCGCCGCGAATTTTTGAGGAAAACGCAACGGGCGGTCATCTCGCCGCCCGTTCGTTAGGTTATTTAATATGACTTTGTTAAGCCCATGCGAGCTTATTCGGTCTCTTCGGTGCTTACCCCTGTTGAGGCTTTGTTGAAATTTTTCTTATTCCGGATCGTGGTCTTGATAAAATCTTTAAGCTTGGTAGTAGAATAACTTTCAATAGTTGCGTAGTAAGACATAAGAGGCTTACCGCCGTCGTCTTCGTTACGGGTTACGTATGGGAAGAAATATAGAACACCCGCATAGTCACCGTAGCCCTGACCGAAGTCTGTGCATACGTTTTCCCAAATAAACTCGTCAAGCATTTTAGCATCTTCGGGGGCATCGGCAACCGATTTACCGAGTGCGTCTTCTATGAAAGCGGTATGAACGTCTCCGCTGTAGAACGCAAGCACCTCAAGGGTCTCTCCAACCATCTGAGGGTTGGTGACGTAAGAGGGAACGCAGATGTATCCGCCCCATTGAAGCGAGCGGTAGCCTACGTTCTTCTGATTCGAGTTAAACATAGGATAGGGAAGAATACCGAAATCTAAATTGCTGATACTATTAAGCGTATACGTGGAGGTAAGCTGCATCAAGGCTCTGCCCGTAGTAAGCTGAACGTTCTGACGGGGTGCAGGCCACTTACCGCCCGTGGGAAACTCAAGGAAGGAATACTTCGATTCGGAAAGATCCTTAAGCTTTTCGACAAGAATTTTGGTTCTTTCCGCGTTTACCTCGTTCATCATAGAGAGAACGTAATCGCCATTTTCATTCTGCTCAATAAGATTAATGTTACTTGCGTGCATAAAGCCGATCCACGGAACCCACTGCTCACCGGTAAGACCGTAGGTATCGTCGGTAGTTTTACCGTCACCGGTCGCATCGATGGAAACGAGCTTAGCAAGATTGATCATCTCGTCGAGAGTCCACTCGTAATCCTCAACCAATTGATAGGGAGTTTTTTGCATATTTCCCGCATACTTGTTCATCAGATCCTTGTTAAAGGCTATTACGTAAGTGTATAGCATATTGAAGTCGCTGAAGCCGAGGTAGCGGCTGCCGTCGATGGCAAGAGTATCCATGATCTCGGTGTTCCAATAGTCTTCCTCAAGATCAATGCCCGGAAGAGTGTTAAGATCCGTAAGATACATATTCTGAACAAAGCTGCCGACACCGGTCTGTACGTGAGTAAGGAGGCAGTCGACAGAACCGTCTCTCTTTTCGACCGCATTCTTGAAGGGTTCGACGTAGGTCTGAAAGTTACCTGCACTGGTACCGACTATCTCAACGCCGAGATAGTTGTAAACCTTCTCTTGTCTTGCGTAAAGAGCCTCGGACATAGCGTCGCCTTCACTCTTTTCTACCCAA
>JAZMZI010000109.1:0-21597 GCA_045585895.1 Eubacteriales bacterium | reverse complement strand
GACGTGTTGTGTCACTTAAACGGCGCGAGATCGTCGGGAATAGCTACCGTGGTCAGATTTCCTCAAAACGACCTGACCGCCACGAAAAAGATACTCGAAATGGGACCCGACGGAATAATTTTTCCTATGGTGGGAAGTCTCAAGGAGTTCGATTCTCTTATGGAGATGACGCTGTATCCGCCTTACGGCACTCGCGGATTCGGGCCTATGAGGGCTATCGATTATTGCTCGGGGAAGGCGATCGATTACGTCAAGCGCGACAGCCTTGATCTTTGCAGATTCGTTCAGATAGAGAGCGTTTCTATGATAGACGAGCTTGAGGAGATCGCCAAGAATCCGTTCGTAGACGGTTTTGTTTTCGGCCCCAACGATCTTTCCGGCTCGGTTGGCGAGTTTTTGAACGTTTTCGGTGACAATACGGTAAATGAGATTAAGCGCGCCATCGAAATACTGAAAAAACACGGCAAGAGAATCGGCGTTGCTTGCGGATATAACCGTGAGACACTTGAATTTTGGTCGAAATTCGGTTTTGATACGGTTTTTGCAGGCGGTGACTGGAATTTTATTTACGATACGGCGAAATTGCCCCTTGAACTTATGAAAAGCGTTGAGGGGAAGTAATATTATGATAATTGAAAGAAATAATTACCAAATAGAGATAAGCAAGCCTACGCTTTACGTTGACAACGAGAGCCGCGGAAGAAGCGGACATATGACTCACGCGATGGCGGAGTTTGCGCCCGGAAAGCTTATTGATTTCAATTCAAATTGCTCCGCGGTAAAATGCGGAGGCCACTCGACGTTCGGATTTATTGAATACAGAATTTCCGAGGACGGCGGCGAGACCTTTTCCGATATTTACGAGCTTCCGTATTCCAAGGAGCTGCTTTATGACGGTATTTATATAGCTCATGGAAGAAATATGGCGAGAAACGGTTTTGTGCTTTACACGTCCGAGGACGGTCAACTTTGGGATGAGGGCGGTTATATCGCCCACGCCGAGGGCGTTTGCTATTATTCAAACAATATCGTTCTGAAAGACGGAGAAGGAAAGAATCGGCTTCTTGTTCAGTATTCCGAGACCTACCGCGGGGCGTGCGTTAACGTCAAGCACGTATGGCTGAAAGCGCGAAAAAAATAATTGGTTTTTGGTCAAGGGAGTACTTATGCGCATTCCCTTGATCGTTATTTTCGCGGAATATGGTTCGCTGAATTTACTCAACGTCGGGTTGGATAAAGATTTGCGTGTCGTCGTGTAGTTGTTTCTGCATATAATGTAAAATGTAATCCGATAGTTTGATTTTTGCAATTGATTTGCTTTGAACTTGCATTTTTGCGGCGCGTTTGGGGAAAATTTGTTCCTTGTATTGGAAAAATCGGAATAATTTTAATGAAAAATTCAAAAAAACTTGCAAAAAAATAGCAAATAGCCTTGACAAACAAGTTACAAGGTGTTATAATGCTCATATACGTCAATATATAGTCCTTTTTTTGTGATCCGCGGTTCCGCGGTCTTTTCCGTGTTCCCCGCAGTTTTGCAAAAAAAACAGAATCCATATATGCGTATAAATACAGTACCCTGACAAATTATAACAGGAGGTTATCAAAATGAACAGAAAGGTACTTTCTTTGTTGCTTGCGGCAGCTATGATATTCAGTTCCGTAGCAACCCTCTCGTCCTGTAGTGTTCTTGAAGGCTTCTTTAAGGAACCCGAAGACTCATCCGTTGAGTACGTAGATCCTTACAAGGATATTACCGACTACGACGAGCTGTCCGCAGCCATCTACAAGGATGTGCTCGGCGATTTCATCGAGGCCTACGAGGCCGCTAAGGCAGAGACCAACGAGTCCAAGAAATGGGCTATGATGGCTATTGCTGAGGCAAAGCTTATGGAAAGTGGCGTTATGATGCCTACTTCCTCTAACGGCGGTAACTACGCTATCACTCGCGTAGCTCCCAACACTGTTACTTCCACTCTTTGGGGTAACGACTCTTACAGATACCACGATGTAGTTGTTGTCACTAGCTTCATCAAGGCTGCCGACAGAGCAGAGATGAAGGCTAAGTGGGCAGAACTCAGAGGCACCGGCGAGTACGAGGAATGGGTTAAGGCATACCTCGTAAGCAAGGGCTACGTTATCAAGGATACCTATAGCCTTTCTTACAACTCCGATCCTCAGAACTGGGACGTTCTCGCAACATCCCGCGCAGCCGACTCCGAGGCTCTCGTAAACACTTACGACGGTCTGTACGAGTACGACATTGAAAACGTTTTGAAGCCCGCTCTCGCCGAGAGCTACACGGTTTCCGACGACGGTCTTACCTACACCTTCAAGATCCGTGAAGGCATTAAGTGGGTAGACTCTCAGGGACGTGTCGTTGCTGACGTTAAGGCAGACGACTTTGTTGCAGGTATGCAGCACATGATGGACGCGGCAGGCGGTCTTGAATACCTCGTACAGGGTATCATCGTTAACGCTACCGAGTACATCAACGGCGACGTTACCGACTTCTCCAAGGTTGGCGTTAAAGCTGTCGACGACTATACTCTTCAGTATACTCTCGTTCAGCCCACCTCCTTCTTCATGACTATGCTCGGCTACGGCGTATTCGCTCCTATGTCCAGATCCTACTACGAGTCTATGGGCGGTAAGTTCGGCGCAGAGTACGACTCTTCTGCTGAAAGCTATAAGTACGGTAAGGGTCCCGACTCTATCGCTTACTGCGGTCCTTACTGCATCACCAGCTTCACCGAGAAGAATACCATCGTATTCTCCGCTAACGAGCAGTACTGGGATGCTGACGGCATCAACGTTAAGACCATCACCTGGTTGTTCAACGACGGTGAGGACGTTCAGAAGGGTTACAATGATGCTAAGGCAGGCGTGATCGACGGAACCGGTCTTAACAGCTCCACCGTTATTCTCGCGAAGAACGACAATCTTTACGATACCTACTCCTACGTTTCTTCCACCGACGCTACTTCCTTTATGTCCTTTGTAAACGTTAACCGCGCTGCATTTGCAAACGCTGCTGACAACACCAAGGCCGTTTCCACTCTTACCGCTGACGAGCAGGTTCGCGCAACCGCTGCTCTGCGTAACGAGCACTTCCGCCGTGCAATTGCATTTGCTATCGACAGAGGTACTTACAACGCTCAGTCCGTTGGTGAGGATCTTAAGTATGCGTCTCTCATCAACTCCTATACCCCCGGTAACTTTGTTTCTCTTAAGGAAGACGTAACCGTTTCCATCAACGGTAAGGCTACCACCTTCAAGGCAGGCACCTACTACGGCGAGATCATGCAGGCTCAGATCGACGCTGACGGCGTTAAGATGAAGGTTTGGGATCCCAAGGGTGACGACGGTATCGGCGCAAGCTCCGGCTTCGACGGTTGGTACAACGTTGCTAACGCTGTTGAGGAGCTTAACAAGGCTATCGAAGAGCTTAAGGCTATCGGCATTGAGATCAATGAAGAGAACCCCATCGTTCTTGATATGCCTTACTACTCCGGAAGCGAACTCCGTACCAATATGTCCAATGTTTACAAGCAGTCCATCGAATCTGCATTCGGCGGCAAGGTTAAGCTTAACCTGGTTGCTTGCGAGACCTCTCAGGATTGGTACGATGCAGGCTACTACACCGATTTCGGTTCCGATGCTAACTACCACCTTTACGACGTATCCGGTTGGGGACCTGACTATGGTGATCCTCAGACCTATCTCGACACATTCCTGTCCGACTACGCCGGCTACATGGTCAAGTGCATTGGTATTTATTAATTTATCGTACCGTTACGCTTGAATAATTAAAGCTTTTACGGTAGAGGATGGACGTCAGTTCATCCTCTACCGTTTGTTAGATGGAGATTACTATGACTAAATATTTAATGAGCCGTTTAGGGCGAGGCATAATCTCAGTTATATTCGTGGTCCTCATTGTCATGCTTCTGATCTATTCTCTGATGGATAAGGAGCAGATTTTTGCCAGCGACCCTATTTTCTCAAAGCAAAAGTCCAATAACAAGATCGTCTATAAATATCAGCAGTGGGAGAAGTACGGATATTTGGACTACGTGACTTACTCCGAGTGGCTTCAAGAACAACTGAATAGCGGCAATATAACTTCTGACGAGTACGATGCCGCTGTAACTATCGGCAAAAACGCTAAGGCGGACAGCAAAGAAGCTGCCGATTCCGTAGCGAAATTTACCGAATACTACGAGAGCAAGGGTTACAAGATCGAGAGATTGGAAGGCGATACCCTCGGCTCCACAAAGAAATACAAGGAAGGCGGAAACCCCCGCCTCTTTGCTTACAAGGATACGCCTGTCTTGAACCGTGTCTGGGATTATTTTACAGGCATTATAACGTTTGACAATATTCACCGTGTTAAAGATGACGTGGGAGAGCGAGGCTTGTCCTTCACGCTGTTTGATCCCTCATACGGCGGCGATAAATTCTCTCCTGCCATTATGGGAAACGGTACCACACATAAATATCTGTTGTATTTTGATGATCAATTTCCTTTTGTTCATCAGAATTTTGTGAAGATCAGTCTGGGAACCTCGTATAGCGTCAACCAAGGAATCGACGTGTTCGATACCATGACTCAGACTCAAGGCTCTCAGAAGAAATCCATGGTCACGTATCCTACGGGACTTCAGGAGATGAGCGCGGATAATTTACATTCCGCTACCTATTCCTTGGGCTCTTTGGAAAGCGGAAACGTGGTTATCGCGGACCGTTACGTAGACAACTACACTAACGTTTCGATCTATAAGACAGGTCTCTCAAAGGTAGGATATTCTTTCGTCATCGGTATCATTTCGGTAGTTATGGCGTATATTTTTGCGCTTCCTCTGGGAGTTCTGATGGCTTTGAAGAAGGACAAGTTTATCGACAATCTGGGTACGATATACATCGTATTCATCATTGCGGTTCCTTCTTTGGCTTATATATTCCTGTTCAAGACCATAGGCGGCAAATTCGGCTTGCCTACGACCTTTGATATAATTAATCCCACGTGGCTGATGTACGTCCTTCCTATCATATCCTTGGCGTTGCCCTCAATTGCAAACCTTATGAAGTGGCTCCGCCGTTATATGATAGACCAGATGAACTCAGACTACGTCAAGTTTGCCCGTTCGGGCGGTCTTTCCGAAAGCGAGATCTTCCGCAAGCACATCTTTAAGAATGCAGCAATCCCGATCATTCACGGTATTCCCGGTAGCGTACTCGGCTCTTTGGTCGGCGCGATTATTACCGAGCGCGTATACGTCGTGCCCGGCGCAGGTAACCTGTTGACGAATGCGATCAATGCATACGATAACGGCGTTATCGTGGGTGTGACGCTGTTCTACGCTCTCTTGTCCGTCGTGTCTATCATACTGGGTGATATTCTGATGTCTATGGTCGATCCCAGAATTTCGTTTACTACGAAGAAAGGAAGGTAAAGCACATGAATGAACAATTGACTGATTTGAATGAATTTCAGCTTTCTGATGAAGAGTTGTTTTCACTCGTAGATCATGATGAGCTTGCTTCCGAACGTATTACAGCTCCCAGATATTCATACTGGCAGTCTGTATTCCGCGTATTCTTCAGAAAGAAGATAAACATTGTGATCCTCGCGCTTTTGGCGGTGATCATTGTGTTTGCTTACGTGTATCCCATTGTAATCGGATATGACGCAGAGGTAGATCCCTTTATGAATCTGTTGGATCCCGAATCCAAGCATCTGGGTCCCCTTGAAGCTATGTCAAGATTCGGTTACAGCATTCATTGGATCCTGGGATCCGGCGCAAAGGGAGAATCCACATTCGACGCTATTTGGTACGGTTCCAGTATATCTCTGTCGTTGGCGTTCATCTGCGCTGCCATCAATATGACCGTGGGTGTCGTTATCGGCGCGATCTGGGGCTTTTCCAAGAAGGTCGACATCGTTATGACTGAAGTATATAATATAATTGCAAACGTGCCGTATATACTTCTCATTTCCGTTCTGGTTCTGATCTTTTCTCCCAGCTTCTGGACGATGGTATTCGCATTGACCGTTACGGGCTGGTTGGGTATTGCATATTTTATCAGAACACAGGTAATCATTATCCGTGACCGTGAGTATAACCTTGCATCCAGATGCTTGGGCACTCCGATTTTGCGAATTGCGATCAAGAACATTCTGCCTTTCATGACGTCTGTTATCGTGACTTTGCTGGCTACCGAGATTCCTTCCTACATCTCTTACGAGGTGTTCCTGTCCTATATTGGTATGGGTCTGAAGGATATGTCTTTGGGTAAGCTCATTGAGTCTGCGCAAAACGCAATGACTACTCCCGGTTGGGAGATGGAATTCTGGGCACCCGTATCCATCGCGTCGATAATCGCAGTGGTATTGTACGTCGTTGGCCAAAACCTCGGTGACGCTTCGGATCCGAGAACTCATATGTAAGAGGTGACTGTTATGGAAGACAAAAAAGTTCTTTTATCGGTCAGAAACCTCAGCGTAAAATTCCGCGTTCGAGGCCGTATTCTGACGGCGATCCGAAATATATCCCTGGATCTTTATGAAAACGAGTCTATCGCTATCGTAGGTGAATCCGGCTCGGGTAAATCCGTATTTACCAAAACCTTTGCAGGTATGTTGGAAGCAAACGGTTTTATCAGCGAAGGTCAGCTTATCTACAACGACGAAGAATTGGCAAGTACCACAGTATCAATCGGTTCGGCTGAAAAGAATCGCATTAAGTCGATTATAAAGTCTTTGGACAAGTCCTCTAAATTGGAAGCCGGCGCTGATATATATCGCAAGATAGTTGCTTTGCAGGATGAAAACAAGCAGCGTTCGCTTTTGCCAGATGAAGATTCTTTGGCGTTTGATGCAAAGCTTAAGGAGCTGAACTTCAAAAGGACGGAGCTTTCCAATCTGCGCTTGACCCTTGACAGAAAAAAAGAAAAAGAGCGTTACAGCAATATAACCGCCGAGATCAATGCGCTCACGGCAGAGATCACTGCCGTTGAAAACGACAAAAAGCAGAGAATCGCAGCCGCTGCCGAAGCAGCAAAGAACGATCAGGCATACAACGAAAGATTTAAGGCTGAGAAGGACAAGCTTCAGGCGGCTTACAAGGATGCAGTTTCCTGTGAGATAAACGAAAAGACTCACGCGCGAAACGAAGTCATTGCCAAGGAGATCTACCTTTCCGTTGGTCGTTATGGCGTGGCAAAGCGCAACAAGTTCATTCGTCAGTTGTGCAATTGCTGTAGGGAAGCAATGCGTCAGGGACTTGACCTATACGACGAGGACGTACGAAACACCGTGTTCGATAGCGTAGTGTTCCGTGTTAAGCTCGTAGAAGAGACCGAGGACAAGCTTATAGGTACTTGTATCTTGGACCTTGCTAAGGTGCGTTACGCCAAGGACTGGAATCAGATCCGAGGCGGTCGTATAGCAACGGTATTCCAGGATCCTATGACCTCTCTTAACCCTATAATTACTATAGGAAAACAGATATCTTCTATCATCATCAAGCACCAGAAATGCTCCGAAACCGAAGCTCGTGTGCGTGCTTTGGAGTTGATGAGGAAGGTAGGTATTCCCAATGCCGAAGCTCGCTTCGACGATTATCCTTTCCAGTATTCAGGCGGTATGAGACAGCGTATCGTTATCGCGATCGCCCTTTCCTGCCAGCCTAAGATCCTTATTTGTGACGAGCCTACAACGGCGCTGGACGTTACTATTCAGGCTCAGATCCTCAAGCTTATCAAGGACCTTCAGAAAGAATTCAATTATACTATCGTATTTATTACCCACGACCTTGGCGTAGTAGCAAATATTGCCGACCGTGTTGCCGTGCTTTATGCGGGTCAGATCGTGGAGTTGGGTACCGTTGAGGAAGTGTTCTACGACCCCCGTCATCCCTATACATGGGCGCTTCTATCCTCGTTGCCCCAGTTGGCTCAACGCAATACGAAGCTATACTCGATTTCGGGTACTCCCCCCTCTCTTTACAACGCGATCGTGGGAGATGCCTTTGCACCGAGAAATCCTCATTGCTTAAAGGTCGATACGCTCAAGGAACCTCCTATGTTCCAAGTAACCGAAACTCATTTCGCCAAGACTTGGCTATTGGACCCCAGAGCGCCTAAGATCTCGAAGCCCGAGGCTATCGAGGATATCCACGAAAAGCTTATGAAAACATTCAATATTTAAGGAGGGCGTGACTGTGAAGAATACAAATAATACTAAGCAAAAGCGCTATTCCAAATGGCTCCCCGAGCACGGCCCTCTCGATGCTAACGGCAGAGAAATACTGCTCTCCTTGAAGAACGTTGACATTACCTTCGGTAAAGGCGAAAACGCTGTCAGAGCAGTTAAAAACGCAAGCTTTGATATCTATAAGGGAGAAACCTTCTCTTTGGTAGGTGAGTCGGGTTCGGGTAAGACCACCATCGGTCGTGCCGTGATCCGCGTCAATCCTTGTGCCGCAGGTGAGATACAGTATAAAGGTAAAAAAATCTCCGGTAAGCTCTCTCATTACAAGGATAAGGAAGTTATTCGTAATATACAAATGATCTTCCAGGATCCCGCTGCATCCCTTAACGAGCGCGCTACGGTTGATTACATCGTATCCGAGGGACTTTACAACTTCCATCTTTTCGAAAACGAGGCAGATCGTGTTGCGAAGGTAGAAAAGATGATCGAAGAGGTTGGTTTGCTTCCCGAGCATCTGACAAGATATCCTCACGAGTTTTCGGGAGGTCAGAGACAGAGAATCGGTATTGCCCGCGCTATGGTTATGGAGCCTGAGCTGGTGGTAGCCGACGAGCCTATCTCCGCGTTGGACGTTTCTATCCGCGCGCAGGTGTTGAATCTTCTTAAAAAGTTCCAGAAGGAACGTCAGGTTACCTATTTGTTCATTGCGCACGACCTTTCTATTGTTCGTTTTATTTCCGATAGAATCGGCGTTATCTATAAGGGTGATATCGTAGAGGTTGCCGATGCCGAGGAATTGTTCGATTATCCTCTGCATCCATACACGAGATCCTTGATCTCCGCTATTCCTATTCCCGATCCTCAGCTTGAGAAGAACAAGGTCCTGTTTACCTACGATCCCTCTGTTCACGATTACAGCGTTAACAAGCCTTCTCTTCAAGAGGTCAGTCCCGGACACTTCGTTTTCGGTAACGATGCCGAGATTGAGAAGTACCGCGAGATCCGAAACAACGGAGTTCCGCTTAAGTCCATTACTATCGCAGATCCTTCTGACGTAGAAAGCGTGACTGATGAGCAGACGAACGACGAACCCGTGGTATCGGGAAGCGAGTTTGACTTGCTTCCTCCCAGACACGATACGGGCAGTAAGCTCTATACAGCAGGCTCCTTCCTGCTCCCCGTATTTGGACTTGTTGCTTATTTCCTGTTCAAGCGTTTCAAACACAAGCGAAATGCTAAGGCGTGCCTGCGCGGTGCAATAGCCGGATTTGCCGTTCCCGTGATTTTGGCAGCTATTTTGGGAATCCTTATTCTCATCGCAACTATTTAACAAAGTAACCGCATGGCTCAAATACGGGTCATGCGGTTGAAATTCCTTTGGAGGTTTTTATGAGTCTGTTCAAAAGAAAGAAAGAAAAATTAGAGCTTGAGGTGTCCGAAAAGCATATGGGGCTCCGTCTTGCCTTGGCGGCGGTGTTTTTGGTGATCGGAATCGGTGCTCTGGGTTTTTTTTTGATTCAACTTCTCAGCGAAGAGCCGGGGTGGCAGACCATAGAGCTTTCCGATAATACCGTCGTTTCGAAGCAGGAATTCACGTTTGAATATAATCTTGGTCAGGGCGAGCTTTCGGCAACGGAGGAAAAAAGAGAGCTTCAAAAAGCGTATTCTTCCGCTATGGAGCGAGCATATAAGCTTTTTGATGCCCGTTGCGGTTATGGAGAGAATTTTGTGAATATGCACTATATCAACCTCCATCCCAACCAAGTGTTGACGGTGGATCCTCGACTCTATTCCGCTTTTGCATTGTTGGATTCCTACGATGACCGTTCGAGGTATCTTGCACCCGTTCAGGCGCAGTACCGCAATCTTTTTTCCTGCACCGATGACGTCACCGCCGCAACGCTTGATCCGTATAAGAACGAAGAGACTTTTGCATTGGTAGGCGAGCTTACTGATTTTGCCAACGACCCTTCGGATATCAGTATAGAGTTGTTAGATAACTATCAGATCCGTCTTAACGTATCCGACGAATATCTATCGTATTTAAATGAAAACGGAATAGAGATCCTTGTGGATTTTTCCTGGATGATGAATGCCTTTGTGGTAGACTGTGTTTCTGATGAGCTGATCTCCAAGGGGTTCACCCGAGGCTACCTTCTTTCTTACGATGGATATGCGCGGTATCTGGATGCCGACGATAATTCCTACAATATCCGTATTTACGACCGCGTGGGGAATACGGTATATCCTGCCGCAGTTGCCGAATGCAAAAATGTCCGATCCTTGGCGCAATTCAGAGACTATCCCATTAATACCTTTGGGGCGGCAGATTACTACGGATATTCAGACGGAAGTTATGCTTCCAGATATCTCGGACAAAACGGTTTGTACCAGAGTGCTTCTCATGATCTCGTCGCATATTCCTCCGATAAAGGATGTGCCGAAATCGCGCTGACCGCATCCCACATATTTATTGCCGAAAATCTGGATCGTTCCAAACTTGACTCCGCGGCAGAGCAGGGGATATTTACGGTTTGGTGCGAGGAACGTGTGATCTGCTCTACCGATAAAGCGTTTGAACCTACGGAGTTGTACGAAAACGGTGAGATCCGATATACCCGTATGCCCAAATAACAAAGGAGACTTTTATGCAGATAGGGTTTGTGTACGCAGACAAAATCCGCAAAGACGATTGGCTTCCCGCCATATTTGAGATATTATATGCCAATATGAGCGTTATTGCGCCCACGGGCAATTCGCTTGACAAAGATTATGAAGAATGGTATTCGACCCTTTATACGGCGTTGGAAAAAGATCCGCGAAAAATCGTTCTTATGTATGATGAAGATCGTCTGATTGGGTATTTTCAGTATTACGTCAATCAGAGTGCGTCGCTTTTTATGATGGAGGAGATCCAGATTCGCGGCGAATATCATGGAAAGGGAGTTTTTCAAGCCTTTTATAAATGGCTTTTGCCCCTCCTTCCCCGTGATACTCAAAAAGTAGAGGCGTATGCACTTAAGCAGAACGTCAAATCCCGTGGGATCCTTACACATTTGGGACTTTGTCTCGTGGACGGCGATGACGATGAAAGAACGGTTCATTATCGTGGGGATTTCGTTAAGCTTCTGGATCGATTTAACGTAATTTGCCCAAATGTCGAATAAACCCGAAAAAAGAAACGTTTTATTGTTTATCTTGCATATTGACAAAAAAAACGTCGGGGCATATAATAACAAGTGTATATAATTTGAATGTAAAATTGCGCCGTAAGGCGCTTTTTTGCGGAATTATCAGTGTTAATTTTACAAGATTGGAGATTTTGGTTATTATGGAAGGTACTGTTCAGGTATTGCTCAGTATTTCGGTCTGCGCTCTTGCGGGCTTGCTTATGTCCCGTGTATGTAAGCTTTTAAAGCTTCCCGCAGTTACGGGATATCTTATTGCGGGTATTCTCGTGGGTTGTTTCTGCCTCGGAAGATTTGAGCTTCCCGGCGGTCTCTATCTCGGTTTCCACGAGCTTGACCACGGACTTGGAATTATCTGTGACGTAGCTCTCGGATTTATCGCTTTCTCAATAGGTAGCGAATTTAAGCTTTCCGAGCTGAAAAAGACGGGTAAACAGGCAACTGTTATCGGTATTTTGCAGGCAGTTGCGACTACTATAGTTTGCGTAGTTGTGCTTATCGGACTTCACTTTATCCTTCTTGAAACAACGGGCAAGGATATTCTTCCCATTCCCGCGGCGCTCATTCTTTCGGCTATCGCAACGGCAACCGCTCCCGCGGCGACCCTTATGGTAGTCCGCCAGTATAAGGCGAAGGGTCCCCTTACCAATCTGCTCCTTCCCATCGTTGCTCTCGACGACGCGGTAGGTCTTGTTATCTTCGCAATTCTTTTAGGAATCGCAAAGGCGATAGCGGGCGGTGAGCCTGACGTTATTTCTATTGTAGTCGAGCCTCTCCTTGAGATCGTGCTTTCTCTCGGTATCGGTGCGCTCCTCGGATTCGTGCTTTCCAAGATAGAGAAGCTCTTCCACTCCAACAGTAACCGTTTAAGCATTGTTATTGCCTTTATTTTCGCAACCGTTGCAATTACCGAGCTTGATAATCTTCAGCTTTGGGGCGTTCACCTTCATTTCTCGTCGCTTCTCACTTGTATGATGTGCGGAACCATATTCTGCAACGTCTGTGACTGCTCCGACGAAATGATGGCGAGAGCCGATAGCTGGAGCAAGCCTCTTCTTATACTTTTCTTCGTTCTCAGCGGCGCGGAGCTTGACCTCAGCGTATTTACCCAGCCTCTCCTCGTGCTTGTGGGCGTAGTTTACATAGTTGCCCGTTGCATCGGTAAGTATTTCGGAGCTATGGGCTCTGCCAAGATGACCAAGTGCTCTCCCGACATCGTTAAATACCTCGGTATCACACTTTTCCCTCAGGCGGGCGTTGCTCTCGGCATGATAAGCACCGTTAAGGGTGACGGTGTGCTCAGCGGTGAGATAGCAAGCGTCGTATCCTTCGTAATTCTTTTCGCCGTTCTCGTTTATGAGATCGTCGGTCCCGTTATGACCAAATGGGCGCTGACCAAGGCGGGAGACATTACCGAAAAGCCCGCGAACTCCAGCAGACGAATCAAGAACGTTCAGAGAGAGCGTCACGATTTCCGCTGGCTTATGGCACATATCACTCCTCATCCTCATCATGACAAAGGCGAGAGTGAAGAAACACAGGATAAAAAATAATTAAATATATTGAATAAAGAAGCCACCGTGTGAGCATAATCCTTCTTGTTATAATAAAGAAAGGAAACTTATACGATGGCTTCTACTAAAAAATTACTTATTTGTACGTTTATTATTCTTGCGGTAGCTCTTTTTGCGGGACTCTTTCCCGTACACGGAGAGGATGAGATCTACGACACGGTGGTAAGGCTTCACGTTCTTGCCAATTCCGACAGTGACGAGGATCAAGCGCTTAAACTGAAAGTAAGAGACAAAGTAATCGAGATCGTCAGTCCTGCCGTGGAGGATTGTAAGACGCAAAGCGAGGCGATAGCCGCGATAGGGTCGGTTATGGATGAATTGGAGTCAGCCGCCGAGGAGGTAGTCAGAGCCGAGGGCTACGATTACGACGTTGATCTTATTATCGGAGAAGAGAAGTACCCTACAAAGGTCTATGAGACCTGTGCGTTTCCAGCGGGAGAGTACGTGTCTCTTCGCGTCTGCATCGGAGACGCAGAGGGACAAAACTGGTGGTGCTGTCTTTTTCCGCCCCTCTGTTTGTCAGCCGCAAGCGAAAATTCGGCAAAGAATAACGAGGAAGCGTTTATTTCGGTGGGACTTACGGGGGATCAGTATAAGCTCATAACCGAAAGCAACAAGCCGAAATACAAGGCGAGATTCAAGATCCTTGAAACTTTTCAGAATTTGTTTGATTAAATTAAAAGACCTCGGCAGAAAATTTTTGACCGAGGTCTTGCTTTTTTTGCGTATAGTTAAGGAAACTTAATTCGATGACTTTTAACGAACGGTTGACAGGGCGATTTTTTTGTGATAAAATATAAAATGAAGTATTATGTTTAAAATTCAGGACGGTTTGACTATGAACGAATTTATAAAAAAGCCCGAATTACTTTCTCCTGCAGGCAATTTTGAAAAGCTTAAGGCGGCTTTGCTTTACGGCGCGGACGCGGTTTATCTTGCGGGGCAGAGCTTCGGTATGCGCTCCGCTGCGGATAATTTCACTGTTGAGGAGCTTTTTGAAGCGGCGAAATACACCCATGAAAGAGGCAAAAAGTTGTATCTTACCCTTAATACCATGCCTCACGGCGACGAATATCCCGCTTTGCGTGAGTTTTTGAAGGCAATCGACGGCTCGGGCATTGATGCCTGCATAGTTGCCGATCTCGGCGTTATGGCGACTGTCAAGGAGATCTTGCCCGAAATGGAGATACATATTTCCACTCAGGCGAGCATAGTTTCTCCCGAGGCGGCTTTGGCTTACGCGGCACTCGGAGCAAAGAGACTGGTGCTTGCGCGCGAGCTTTCCCTCGACGAGATAATCGCTATCAGACGCGCACTTCCCGCAGATATCGAGCTTGAAGCCTTCGTTCACGGTTCTATGTGCGTATCTTACAGCGGCAGATGTATGCTTTCGAATCTTATGGTAGACCGTGACGCAAACCGCGGCAGATGCGCTCAGCCTTGCCGTTGGAATTACGTGATATATGAAGAAAAGCGCCCCGAATTGCCTATTCCCATCGAGCAGACCGAGCTTGGCACGTTTATTATGTCATCCAAAGATATGTGCACCGTGGAGCATATTCCCGAGCTTATCGCGGCGGGTATAGATTCCTTCAAGATCGAGGGCAGAATGAAGAGTGCCTACTATACCGCGGTGGTCACTAACGCCTACCGTATGGCGATGGATGCTTATCTTGCCGATCCCGACAATTATGTTTTTGATCCCCTTTGGTATCGCGAGCTTGAAAGCGTTTCTCACCGCGAATACTGTACGGGATATTATCTTGATAAGCCCATGGAAAACGCGCAATTGGGAAGTCATACGGGATATATCCGTGATAAGGCATATTTCGCAACGGCTACCGAGTATAATGAAGACGAGGCATCAAAGCTTGCGGCTATGGGCGTTGCTCTTGAGAATGAAAACGGCAGACTTTATCGCTTCATCCAGCGCAACAAGGTAAAGGTCGGTGATTCTGCAGAAATGATCTCTCCCAAAAAGGTGGGCAGGGCGTTTACCGCAACCGAGCTTTATCTGCCAAGCGGAGAGAGCTGCGAAAGCGCGCCTCACCCATCGATGATATTCTGGTGCAGAGTCCCCTTTGAGGTGATCGAGGGCGACATTATGCGCGCGGGAGAATAATTTTCAGGAGAAGAAATGACCGAATTTATAGAAATACTGAAAGCCGTAATTTTCGGCGTAGTCGAGGGCATTACCGAGTGGTTGCCCGTAAGCTCCACGGGACATCTTATACTCCTTGACGAGTTTTTAAAATTAAATACAGCCCCCGATCTTGACGCGACCTTTGCAGAAGAATTTATGAGTATGTTCGAGGTAGTCATTCAGCTTGGCGCGATACTTGCGGTCGTGGTTACCTTCTTCGGAAAGCTCGATCCCTTTGCAAAGTCAAAGAGCGAAGCGGAGAAGAAGAGCACTTGGACGCTTTGGTTCAAGGTCTGCTTGGCAAGCATCCCCGCGGCGCTTGTCGGAGTCGTGGGCGACAAGCTGTTGGAGATCGCTACGGGCAAGGACATCGACGGTTGGATCTTCAACGCCGTCACCGTTGCGGCGGCGCTTATTATCTACGGTGTGCTTTTTATCGTTATAGAGCGGCTTCACAAGGACAAGCGCGCGAAAGTTGAGTCGGTCGACGGCATTTCCTATACGCAGGCAATGCTTATCGGTTGTTTTCAGACCCTTTCCATAGTTCCCGGAACGTCGCGTTCCGGATCGACTATACTCGGCGCGAGAATGCTTGGTGTTTCAAGACCTGCGGCGGCGGAGTTTTCCTTCTTTTTGGGCATCCCCGCAATGGTGGGAGCAAGTCTTATCAAGGGACTTGGTTTTTTTAGCTACGTTTTTGAAAACGACGTAAGCGTGCCCCCTCTTGTCTGGGCGGTTTTATTTGTTGCAAGCGCAGTTGCGTTCGGGGTCTCAATGGTGGCAATCAAATTCCTTATGGATTTCGTGAAGAAGCACAGCTTTGCTCCCTTCGGAATTTACCGAATAATTCTCGGAGCACTCGTGTTACTCTATTTTATCCCTCAGATGGTGTGATATGGAAAAATTGAAGATAGAGCTTCCTATTATCGTGGAAGGGAAGTACGACAAGATAAAAATCAGATCTGTTGCCGATGCCTGCGTGATACAGACCGACGGCTTCGGAGTATTTAAAAACCACGAAAGATTTGCCCTTATCCGTCAGTTGGCGCAAAAGAGCAAAATAATCGTGCTGACAGACAGTGACGGCGCAGGTAAGGTCATTCGCTCTCACATAACCTCGGCGATACCGAAGGACAGGCTTATTCAGCTCTATACCCCTCAGATCAAGGGTAAAGAACGCAGAAAAGAAGCTCCCTCAAAGGAAGGCTTTTTGGGTGTTGAAGGAACGGAAGCGGATCTTTTGCGCAAGCTGCTTGAACCTTTTTCCGTGGAAGTCACGGACGGAGATGTTGAGCGCGAGGAGATTACTAAAGCCGACCTTTTCGAGCTTGGTCTTACGGGCGGCAGCGATAGTGCGGACAGACGCGACGCTTTGGCAATTGGCCTCGGCTTACCGCGGGGGATGACCCCTAACGCTTTTTTGGCGGCACTTAATGTGATTGTAACCAAGGAAGAGCTTTTTGACAAGGCAAAAAG
The DNA here is from genome assembly GCA_045585895.1 of Eubacteriales bacterium. Classification (GTDB taxonomy): domain Bacteria; phylum Bacillota; class Clostridia; order Oscillospirales; family CAG-272; genus SVTX01. The sequence goes on along the minus strand of JAZMZI010000109.1, from coordinate 5,001 downwards.
CAAGTAATAGATTCCATTTAGTTCTATAAAAGGGTCTGGCTCGGTTAGATGCAGAACAAGTGGTTTGGTTCTCGTCGGCGTACAGGAGTACGCCGGAGAGCCAAAACACGTCTAAAAAGCCACATAAAATGAGGAAATCCGCCGAAAGATCGGCGGATTTCGACGTTTAAAAAGACAAAAACAATATTTTTTAGTTGAATTTTGTCTTTTCTTTTAAAAGTGGCTTTTGTTCTGCGCTTAATGAGACAGCCCCTTTTGTGACTTTGTCACGGAATATTATTTGAAAAGGTGGTAAAATATAAGCGTAAGGTAAAGCAACACAAAATCGAAAATAAAATAATACAAAGGAGAAAATATTATGTCAGCAATTAAGGTAAACAAGAATAATTTTGAAGAGATAGTAAATAATGAAAAGCCCGTGCTTCTCGACTTCTACGCGGATTGGTGCGGCCCCTGCCGTATGGTTGCTCCCATTATAGAGGAGATAGCAGGGGAGAGGGAGGATATCGTGGTCGGTAAGATCAACGTTGATGAGGAAGAAGAGCTTGCGGGCAAATTCGGCGTATTCAGTATTCCTACTCTCGTCGTAATGAAGGGCGGCAAGGTCGTCTCTCAGGAGGCAGGCGCTAAGCCCAAGGCGCAGATACTTGTGATGCTTGAAAAATAACCAAAATGAAGATCGGGAGGCACAAGCCTCCCGTATTTTTATAAAGTTAACGCTCTCAATCTTTTTTTATCGAGAATCTTTATGCCCTCGCTTCTTGAAGCCGAAACCAACCCCTCCGAGACGAAATATTTCATCATTCGGGAGACTACCTCGCGCGCCGATCCCATATACTTGGCGATCTGCTCGTGGGTAAGTCTTACGGTGTCGTCACCCGTTTTCGCTACCTCGTCAAGAAGGAAGATGGCGAGACGCTTATCCATACTCATAAAGAGAATCTGCTGCATAACCCACATAATGTCGGAAAAGCTGGCAAGGGCGGCTTCAAGGGCGAAGGTCTTGACCTCGGGCATTCTTCTTGCCAGATCTTCAAAGGCGCAACCGCCTACCACTACGCAATCGCTTTGTTCCTCGGAATCCACGAAAATATCGACGGTAACCGTATGAAGCACGCAGGATGCCGACAAAATGCACATCTCGCCGGGGAAAAGGCGGGCTAAAGTGACCTCCTTGCCGTCCTCGGAAAGCATATACATACGGAGAGTTCCCGTTCTTACAATAATTATTCCGGTACAATTATTACCGTCGTGTATGTTCATACCCTTTTTAAAGCAGACCTGCTGAGAAGAACGGCAGAAGGTCTCTCTGTCGCTGTCGCTTATATCGTTCCAAAAGGGAAATGCCTTTTGGAAAAGCTCTGAAAGCTCTCGTTTCTCCATTTTGATTCTCCGAAAAGTAATTTGTTGTTTTTATTATAGACCTTGCGCGGCAAAAAGTCAAGAGAATGTGATAAAGTCACGGAATTATCTGCGTGGCGGTGGTATAATATAAATGTAAATGAAAATGTGAAACGGAGAATTTTATGAAGATATACGATATGATAATAATAGGCGGCGGCCCTGCGGGATACAGTGCGGCGCTTTACGCGGCAAGAGCGGGACTTGATACCCTTGTAATTGAGAGGATGAGTGTTGGCGGTCAAATGGCGCTGACAGACGTTATCGACAACTACCCCGGCTTTGACGAAGGCGTTGACGGCTTCACTCTCGGTATGAAGATGCAGGCGGGAGCAGAGAGGTTCGGAGCGAAGACCGAGTATGCGTCTGTGACGTCGGTTTCTCTTTACGAGAATCCCAAGAGAATAATAACCGATGAGGGCGAATTTTTCGCAAAGACCGTAGTTGTTGCAACCGGCGCCAATCCGCGAAAACTCGGAGTGGACGGGGAAGAAAAGCTTACGGGCAGAGGAGTTCACTATTGCGCTCACTGCGACGGCAGATTCTACAAGGGCAAGACCGTAGCCGTAGTGGGCGGCGGCAACAGTGCCGTTCAGGACGCGCTTTATATTTCGCATCTTGCGGAAAAAGTCTATCTTATCCACCGCAGAGATTCTTTGAGGGCAACCAAAATATATCACGACCCGCTTATGAAGGCTGAAAATGTGGAATTTTTGTGGAATAGCAGGGTTGAATCTTTTTCGTCGGATGAAAGACTTGCGGGAGCCGTCATAGAAAACCTGAAAAACGGAGAGAGACGCGATCTTGTCGTGGATGGACTTTTCGTAAGCATCGGACGAGACCCTGCAACCGGGCTTTTCGGCGAATTGGAGCTTGACAAGAGCGGTTATATCGTAGCCGACGAGAGCACCAAGACGAGCATCGAAGGAGTGTATGCCGTGGGTGACGTGAGGACTAAAGCTCTCCGTCAGGTGGTAACGGCAGTATCCGACGGCGCCGTAGCTGCTCATTTTGCCGAAGAATTTTTGAGCTTGAATGCTTAAACCGTGACTTAGTCACCGAAAAGCGGGGAAAAATATGCTATAATGTAATCACAGAAGCGGAAAGCTTCAAAAAAATAAAAAACTAAATTAATAATTAAAGGAGATTTATATTATGAAAAAGTACGTATGCGACGTTTGCGGATGGGAATATGACGAGGAGTTGGGTGCTCCCGAGCACGGTATCGCTCCCGGAACGAAATTTGAGGATCTTCCCGAGGATTTTGAATGCCCTCTTTGCGGAGTCGGGAAAGACAATTTTTCCGTCACGGAGTAAACCATTATTAAATGGCAAAAAAAGCCATTTGAACTTGATGAAGCGCTCGTTTTGCCGTAAAAACGCGGAACGAGCGCTTTTTTGTGTTTGATAGTCGTGTAAAATTCCTTTAATTTCTTTAAAAGTCTTGACAAATTACGCGACATGTGATATTATAATGCGTAACGGGGGTGATTCCCTCGGTAAACGTTCATTTTTTAAGGAGGGATTTTTATGAAAAGATCCGGAATTATTATTTTGGCAGCCGCTATGTTAGCTGCTTTGATGCTGTTCAGCTCTTGCGATTTTCTGCCTTTTGGAAAAACGCTTGACATGAACGCAGTCGTTGACGTAGAGAAGTACGTTGATGATAACGTAGTATTGATCAATAGCGAAAAGATCGATGCACTTGAAGATGCAGATTGTACGAGTACGAGCGGAGATCTTGCTTTGTTTACCGTTGAAGTTGACGGCAAGAATAGCAACAAGAATACTAAGTACGTAGTTTACAATCTTGAGACAGGCGCTATCGTTTTTGATCAGACCGATAGCGAAAAGACCGAGATAAGCGTTTCGCTGTATGATATGAACGACGTTAGCTTCTTCAAGGTTACCACGGTTACTCAGCCCAAGAAGAACTTGGATGCTGATCCCGAGGTATACACGACGCTTTACACGGCTTCCGGAACAGAGATCACTTATACGGATGAAACTGCCGGTGTTGAGAAAGTAGCGTATGACCTTTTCCTTTTCGACGATGCGTACTACAGCGTAGCAAACGGTCAGATCACCTTTAAGGCGAATAAGAACTATTTTGCTAAGGCTATCAGCGGAAGTATCTTTGCTTACAGTGACGAGTACTATTATGCAAAAGCTCAGAAAATACAGAACGACTATACGGAAGACGGTGAGTCCGTTATAACTACCGTTAATACCTATACCGTAAACGTTTACGACAAGAATCTCAAGTACGTATCCACGTACACCGCTCCCTCTTATGCAAACGTTACGGCAATGCTCGTGCTTGACAACGGCAAGATCTTCGTTCAGTATGCCGTTGAACAGGATCCTTATGCGTTCTTCTACGACGTATTTGAAAACGGTGAAAAGTACAACTTAGTTACCGTTCTCGTTGATCCCGCAACCGGAGAGGCTAAGGAAATCAGCTTCAATTATTTGGTTAAATATGCATATAAGCTTGATGATGAAACTAAAGAAGAACTTTGCTTGAAAGAAGATATTAACAACTATGTAACGGTTTATGCAATCGAAGATAAGCGTATAGACGAGTCCGATGCTTGCGCTTTGAACGGCGTTATCAATGATAAGGGCGCGTTCAAGTCCTTTGAGTGCATTGAAGGCAAGGCTACGAGCTATGTTCCTTATGCTATAAATGCAAACCTTTGGGCTGTTTCTACCGTTGACGGACAGACCTTCTTCGTTGATGCAGAGGGTAACGTAAAGGCAGACGTAACCAATCTCCAGAGATACAACGACAAGTATATCGTTGCTAACGGCAAGGTATACAGCTTCGATCTCGCAGAGCTTTATGACTATGAGGCTGAGGAGCTTACTCTTGAGTATGTGCTCGACACCTCTATAATCTTCACGGGTGAGGAAGGCGAAACTGTTATTTACGCTAACAATACTGCTACCACCATAGTGTCCGAAGACAGCGAGAACCTTGAATTTGGCGGAGCTTTGGGCGGCGAATGCTACTATGTAATCGATTCCTCCAAGAAGACAGAGAAGAAGTACATAGTTTATAATGAAAGCGGTACTGAAATTACTACCTTCAGAGATTGCACAAGTATAAGAACTGTCGTTTCCGATGAAGATTACGTGATCGTCAGAGTCGGTACAAAGGTTGACGGTGAGATTATTCCCGTTTACGAGTACTACAAGCTTTACTGATTTTAAATTATACTATAATCGATAATAACACCCCCGATGCCCACGCATCGGGGGTAGTTTTATACGGTTGTATAGTGGAGGACCGCACATATTACCGCGCCGCAAGCGGCGGGTAGCGGGGCATTTAAAAGGTGAGGACGGGAATCAGAACCTTTACGCACAAATTGCAGGCAATTTGTGGTGAAGGGTTCGATTCCTCAGACAGAGTGCGCCAAACAAAAAAATAAGGAGTAGCATTGCTACTCCTTATCAGTCTGTCGAAAAACGCCCATTACGCGAGAGCGAAGGTGGGCGTTTTGGTGTATTTGAAGTAAAAAAGCGATATAAAAGCAAAGAAATCGGAGGGATGGTTATCTCTCCACTTTCTTTTAGCAAATTTTTTGAGATTCA
>JAZMZI010000108.1:0-49685 GCA_045585895.1 Eubacteriales bacterium | reverse complement strand
ATAAAAAATATCTGATAAATCGGAAATTTGTGATTTAATTGGCATTAGTGATACCTACAATTCCAAAACTTATTTTTAATAGAAAAGAGATGTTTTTATGACTCAAACAACCGATAATTTTTTAAAAAATCTATCAAAAATATTATTTATTGCCCATTTAGTTATCGTATTGATAATAAGATTTCTAACTGAAAATCCCCAAGGACTATTGGAGTTCTTAGGAGTGGTTGCTTATATAGCGGGAAATCAAACTTTGGTTTTAATTTCATTTTTTCTATTGCTCTACAAAAAGATCAATAAAATTGGAACAAGTATATTTATAGCATTTCAGGTGTTTGCCTCGGTAGGTATATATTGTGCCTTGTTCATTGATACCATCCCGGTTTTAGGCATCATAATCGGCGTTTTATCTAACACGCTATACATTGTTTCTATGGTTTCATTACTATATTACAACAACGAAAAATCTACACAATCAAGACAAATTAAAAATGAAGTCGTTTCAACAACAAATACTCCAAACAATAGCCATAACAGAGTTCAGTATTGCCGAAAATGTGGCAATAAACTTGTTGAAAACAGCAAGTTTTGTAATGTATGTGGGTTGAGAATTGATTGGAATTAAAGGAGGGGCTGTATGAAAATGATAAGCTGTGTTAAATGTAATGAATCTATTCCGGAGGATAGCGAATTTTGCCCTTTTTGCGGGTCAAAAGTGGATCGTCAATCTTTAAATTCTAATATATTACGTACTACCGAAATCCCATTGCCCTTAGATCCTACTAATATTGAGGCGGTTTTAAAGCGTGCTTTTATTTTTATCGAAGATGGTCTGTATGATAGAGCAGACAAATATCTTGAAATCGTCCTCGATCAGGAGCCCGAAAATGCGGAAGCCTATCTCGGAAAGCTTATGTCGGAGATTAGAGTTGGCACAAAAGAAGATTTGAAAAACGCACGTGAGCCTTTTGATTATAATAATAATTACAAAAAGGTAATTAGATACGGAGATGAGAATTTAAAGTCTTTTCTTATTGAGTGCATTGAGCATATAAATAATCGAAATGAACATGAACACATTTTAGCGGAAAAGACTCGTTTGATAAATACATACGCTAAAGCTGTTGAAATAATGACTTGTGCTGAGAGTGAAAAAGAATATAAAGATGCTATCACTCTTTTTGAATCTATAAAAGGTTATGAAAACTCAGAACAATTTATAAACGACTGTCTTGAGTTAGCAAAGCAAGCAAAAATTAAAGATACATATTTGCAAGCAGTAAAGATTATGGATACCGCAAAAGGTCCCATAGCATATAATAAAGCAGCAAAATTATTTGAGTCAATCAAAGATTATAATAATTCGGAGAAATTATCACAACAGTGTCTTGATCGTGCATATATAGCTAATGAAAGCATGAAGACACAAGAACGTAAGACTATAGTTATATCCATTGTTTGTGGAGCGGTTATATTTGTGTTGATACTTCTTAATGTTTTCGTTATAGTGCCATATGGGGGGTATTTATTCGGTAATTATTCTGCATACATAAATATGTACAAAATAACCGAGTTTGAGGTTCCAAAAGGTGTAACTGAAATAAAGGATGGTGCATTTAATGGATGTGAAAATTTAAAAACAGTTAAGATTCATAATGGTGTTACCAGTATTGGTGATGAGGCTTTTAAAAATTGTAAAAATCTTGAGAGCGTAACGATTCCCGACAGTGTTACTAGTATTGGAAATTATGCATTTGAAAACTGCACTAGTATGGGATATGCAGTAATTTCCAAAAACACTAAAAAATTTGGCAATTATATATTTAGAAATTGTACAAATCTTGAAACAATATATTATACAGGAACAGAAGATAAATGGTCGAAAGTTACATTTTTAAGTCTTAGTTTTATAGATGTAGATGCTAATATAATTTATAACTATGTTCCCGAAGAGTAACCTGTAAATATGTCAAATAATTTGCCTTATAGAAAAAATATTCGTTTGTATAGTTTTGATTACAGCAAGCACGGTGCGTATTTCATCACGATTTGTACCGAGGGACGTAGGCATATTTTGTCCGAAATTGTTTGTGATAACGACACGGCGGAATCTTTGGCACCAAATTCAATTGTAGAGGACGTCGCCCCCTACGGAGGTTAGACAACATTCAACCGTGTCGAGATTTATCTCTGCATTTAAACGATTTTGTAACAAGGAATACGGTGTAAATATTTGGCAACGCTCATTTTACGATCACATAATCCGTAACCAAAAGGATTATGATGAGGTTGTAAAATACATCTATGAAAATCCATTGCGATGGAAATATGATAAACTGTACGGAGACGTAAAAAATTAATTATCAAAAACCATTATAATAAACAATGCCCCCGACACCGTCGGGGGCATAATTATTATTCAAATTCTTCAAAAATTCGTTTTATCTGTTCTTCCGCCTCGTCGGCGCGGAGTTTATCTGCCGCGTAAGCTTTGCGGAGCAGGTCGTGGGGAATATAGTTGTCGTATTTCTCGAAAACAGGTATCTCTCCGCCCTCGACGAGAGCTTCGCAGATTATGCCCTCGCGCTCGACGCCGTCAAGCAGACGGGAAATAAACTGAATATCCGACACCTTCTCCATTTTGAAGGTGATATAATAGCAACCCTCAAACTCTATGCCGCTGATGTTATTCGCCGCGGCATTTTTCTTTATATATTTGCGGAGCGTGCGGAAGGAGCGCGTGCCGAGCCAAGGGAACAGACACCAAGAATATCCACCGAGGTGAACCAGAGAGTGTTCAAGCATACCCGTGTTTCTTGCGGTCGCACGAGCCTGATTTAGGCGTTTTACGGCGTTTTCTTTGAGATATGGGTAAACTGTATCCTCTTCAAGTATTTGCTTCATACGGCGCAAAATTTTGGTGTGTATCTCGCCGAAGTCACCGGGCCATGAGACCTCCATTTTGCCTTCGACCTTTTTGACGTAAAGTAGCTTTCTCGTAACGTCAAGCTCCTCGACCTCCCAAACTCTGCCCGCAAGAGCAAATCTGTCGCCGACGGGCGGGGGAGTGGTGATAGTTCCTATCTCGTCGGAGCCGCAACGCACCGTGAAGTCCTCGCTGTCCTTAAATACCGCGTAGAATTTGAAGCTCTTTAGCAGTCTTTCGCCCACGAGTCCCACGATAAGACCTTTTTCCTCGGTCATTTCTATAAAGCCGTTGTTCAGCATAGAAACGATGAGAGCCTTGTAGTCTTCCTTTGAAACGAATCGGAAAGGGGGGAGCGAAAGTACCCTTTGCGCAAGCCTTGCGGGGGTAAGCTCACCCGACGACGCAAGAATTGAGAGCGTCTGATGGAAGAGCAGACTGAAGGGCATTTTTTTGCGTGTGGGAGGCTCGATAAAGCGTTCCTCAATGTAAAGCTGAATGATAGCTATTCCTCGCAAAAGCTCCCACGGAATGAGTTGGGGCAGTGGGGTATTGGGAAGCGCCTCTTCCTCGCGGAATACCATCATCATCTCGGGGGTCTGACTTCTTCTGCCCGAGCGTCCCAGTCTTTGCAAGAAGCTTGAAACGCTGTTGGGCGCTTCTATCTGCATAACTCGCTCAAGCTGACCGATATCGATTCCAAGCTCCATTGTGACGGTGGCGCAGGTAACGGCAAATTCTTCGTCGTCGCGCATCTTCATTTCGGCTTCCTCACGGAGTGATGCCGAGAGATTTCCGTGATGAATGAGAATGTGTGAGTCCTCGTCGCCCCGAAGTCTTGCTATCTGACGCAGCGTGGCGCAAACGTACTCGGTCTCCTCTCGCGAATTGGAGAAAACGAGAGATTTTTTATCCTTTACGCAATCGTATGCGTATTCGTAGCCGGGGTCGATATAATACGGCTTCATTCCTCCAACCTTTTCATAGGCTTCGGGATTTTCGGTGTAATCCTCGCTTTTGGGCGTTTCGGTAGTCTTTTCAACGAAAACGACTTCGTTTGAATTCGTTTTTTCAGCCGCTTTTGCCTTTTTTTCTTCCTCTTTGAGCGCCTCGACTTCGGGATTCTGAATGTAAAAATGCTCAAGCCCAAGTCGCCAGCGTATCTTTTCCTGACCAAATTCGGGAACGTCGATATCTCTGCCCGTGTCGGCATTCAGCCATTCTGCGGCAAGGGAGGGATCTCCGATAGTTGCGGAAAGCGCAATGCGGCGAGGGTGAAAGCCGATAAGGTGAGCAATTCGTGAAAGCAGGCAGATTATCTGATTTCCTCTATCCGTACCCGTCAGAGTGTGTATCTCGTCGATTACCACGAAACGCAGATCTCCGAAAAGTCTCGGTATGTCGTTGGAGCGGTTTATAAGCATAGCTTCAAGAGATTCGGGAGTTATCTGCAATATCCCCTCGGGCTTTTCAAGCAGCTTTCTCTTATGGGACGCCGCAACGTCGCCGTGCCAATGGGTCACTTTAACTCCCGTCATGTCGAGGACCTCTTCAAGGCGGTCAAACTGATCGTTTATAAGGCTCTTTAAGGGCGCGATATAAAGCACGCCAACGCTTGAGGGGGGATCCTCGTGAAGGAGCGAGAGAATGGGGAAGAAAGCCGCCTCGGTCTTTCCGCTTGCGGTGGAGGAGGTAAGAAGCAGATTGTTGTCGGTATCAAATATGGTCTTTGCAGCCGCTATCTGAACGGCTCGCAGAGATTCCCAAGAATGAGAATAGACGTATTCCCTTATATAGTCGGGAAATCGCTCAAAGATTCTGTCTGCGTCTGTCATTTTTATCTCCTTGTAGGTATGGCTCTACCTTGGGGTGGTAGAGGCCGAAACTTCTTTTTTACTTTTAAAGCACAGTGAAAGCAATTTGTAAGCACCGACGTACAGAAGCGATGCCAGAGGCGCTCCGAACGTAAGGCACACGGATAACAGCACGGTGTATTTCGTCTGACCGTGTTCAAGACGGAACTCCTCCATTACGGGAATTACGCTTTCTAAAAAATTACAGTAATTAACTTCAAGCTCGTAAGACAGTGGAATAGCCGCCGCAACGTATAAGGCCCCCGCTATTCCCACTCCCAAGGCGTCGCGCCATCTTGGCTCGTGCAGTCGAAGCGCTATCGTAAGCAGGAAATACAGCACTAAAAGATGGTGGAAAATAAAGGTGTGGGTTCTGTAAAAGTTCTGACCGAAGACTTCGCACGCATTTCCGATAATTCCGTAGGGAAAAACGTACATAGCGCCCGAAACGATAAACGCCATACAGACGGATATCGGACGGAAAATGCGTGAAAGCCTTGCGCCGCAAAGCTCTGCCAGCGGAATAAGCAGCAAAAACAGACTGCAATAGTGAAACGGGAGACAGTATAGATCGAATTCACCGAGATAATTCCATCGTTGCTTTACGATCTCAAGAAAAAGTAACGTAATGGCAATGACGGCGGTTGGAATAGATCTGACTCGCTCCGATCTCCGTCTTAAAAGAAGAGCAAGCATGACTGCTACTGCAAGGATCGCTAAAAACACAAGAGGTAAAACTCTCTTGTCATATTCCGAATAATACATTTTATTTTAAAACTCTATATCGTTTGCGGTGAATTTTTTCGCCGTTGCATCAGCGTCGAGAGCCTTTTTGGGTTCTTCCTCGGGAGGGAGGGCGTCGGGATCGTCGTTTGCCGTTTTTAAGGTCACGTGAGTTCCAACGACGTCGTCAAAGCTTGCCTCGGGATTCTGCATCAGAATATTGAGAACGGTCATATAGTCTCGGAGCATCTCTCGAGGGGTTATCATACTGTCAGCGCCTGCGCGGGAAAGGCAAATATTGAGGAATTTCAGCCTGTCCTCGTTGGTCACGCGGCAATCCCACTGATAGAACTGGGAATAGAGCACCGTTACGCGCTGAATAAGAGCGAAAAGCTCGTCGTCCGTAAGTCTGCGAAGGCGAATTACGGGTCCTATAAGATTTTTGAAGCCGTCAAGAGCAAATTTGCTGTCGCAAAGGCGGGAGCGGAGAGCTTCGTAGCTGAAAAGACCGCGGCGCGTATCCTCAAGGAATTGAGGAGTTCCGCCGAAGATGATGTCAAGTCCGGGGGCGCGACCCTGAAGGGTGTCATTAAACATTGAAAGTATCTTTTCGTAGTTGTTTTCACGGCTTATGCGGTGTGGGATCTTGTAGAGATTTACGCACTCGTCGATAAATACTACGAGACCGCGATATCCCATTTTCTTGGATAATACCGCCCATAGCTTGAGAAAATCGTACCAGTTATCGTCGTTAATAATTACGGAAACCGAGAAGCCAAGACCGTTTTTCGCTTCTGTCTTGGTGGAATATTCGCCTCTCAGCCAGCGGAGACACGCGCTCATTTTTACGGTAGATTCCTCACCGTCGGAGATGCTTGCCTTGTAATATTCAAGAATAACGCGCGAAAAATCAAAGCCTCCAACCAAAAATTCAAGCTCGGAAAGCTCCGAATATATTCTCTTGCCAAGCTCACGTTCGAATTTTTCATCGTCGGGAGAAATATTTTCGGAGATAAGGTCTCCGCGAATCTTTCCTATCCAACGGGATATGATCTTGGGGAGCGCGCCGCCGTCGGGTGAGGATTTGGAAGCAAGATTTTTCATAAGCTCCCTGTAAGTTGCTATGGCGCTGTTTCCGCTGCCGCTCAGCTTTCTTTCGGGTGAAAGATCGCAGTCTGCGGTGAGAAAATCTCGTTCAAGAGCGTAACCGCGGATAAGTTGGATAAGAAAGCTCTTACCGCTTCCGTAGCGACCGATAAGGAAGCGCATAGCGCCGCCGCCCTCGTTTATCTCCTCAAGGTCGGATAAAAACGCTTGAATTTCGTCCTTTCGTCCTATTGCTATATAAGGAGCGCCCGCCCTCGGCACAACTCCCGCGGAAATGCTTGAAAGCAGGGAGGAGAGAATGCGGCGAGGCACCTGTGGCATATTGTTTTGAGTGTTTTCGTTCATAAAAATCTCCGTTTATATTTGATCAACGTAATCTTCAATTATTCCGTAAGCTCCTCCCACGTCCTCCAGCAGGATGTCGCCGAAGACGTCTACGGCGGTTTCGTTTATTCTGTCGGCTATCTCGTCAAGAGAAAGACCGTGAGACGAGGCAAAAGCTCTTTGCGACGTAGGGGAAGGAGATCTGCAAAGACTTATAAAGTCTGCAATATCTCCGAGAATTGCTTTTATATCTGACGAAAGACTGCCGTTTGACGTATTGCGGGGAGCAAACGCAGTCGTTTCGGGAGAGACGGTTACTTGGGGTTCGGGTACTGCCGAAACAGGCTCGATCATAAGCTCGGGAGCGTTGAGAGGCTCGGGATCGTTTTCCATAACGCTGATGTCGTCGGCAAACGCCTCGGTCAATATTTTCGTAGTATTCCATGACTCCCGTTCAATTTCAAGAGCGCGCTCAGGTGATATTTCCGTTTTCGGAAGATCGTAAAGCCTGTCGTATTCGTTAATTTCGGCTTCGGCTTCCTTAGCGTTTTTCCTTCTGCGGTCGATTATCGGCATGGGAGGATAATCGTTATCGTAAAAATTGTCGATCGCCGACTTGATCGCGGGATTAACAGACATGATATGAAGCTTGTTTTTTATACCCAGATGCTCCCGGAGCCTGTTTTCGGAGTAACGCATAGCGTCGGTTATAGCCGATTGAATGTTGGAGAGCTGATAGTAGGTCACCTCAAGGCGAACGCTTTTGTTTACGACGTTCACCATACGCGCAAAGGGATGTCGTTCCGTCGTAACGCAACCGTAAACGCCGCCCGTAAAAGCCGTTACGGCATTAAAAGCCGAGTTGTCGGAGAATACTGCCGCAACCGAACCGTTCATAGCCTTTTTAAACAGATCCGAGGTTTCGGGAGAATAAAACTTGCTCTTTCGGTAATCGTACATGGATATTGCTGAGATCCCAAGCTCTATCGCCGCGTCACGGTTCCGCTCCGAAAGGTCTACGAAAAATTCGGGGAGATAAGAATTCGATATAAGCTGACGGCCTAAGATTTTAAGCTCGTCAAGAGGCAGGGAAAGTCCGTGAACGAGACAAAAATCGCATATAACGTCTCTTATCATCATCTTAAAGACGACGTTTACGTCTTTGTCGGTATAATTGGTGAGAAGGCTGCAAAGCATTCTGAGAGCTGCCTGCTTGTCCTCATTTTCACCTGTCGCCGCAAGCTCGTAGGCATAAAGAATTATATAGGATTCGTCAGCTTTAAGGAATACGCCGTTTCTCGTATTTTCGCGCCACCAAAGGTAGTAATTCAACTGCGCTCGGCTCATCTGAGAGTAACGTGGGGAATATGAATAGTATGAGGTGTAGGGCGATTCGGATACAGTTCTGTGGAGCAGCGCGCGCCTTTCTCGCATAAAGAGATTACCGTCGGAAAAAATTTGGTCGCCGAGGCGGTCGGAGCAGAGCTTTACCGATCTTATCAAAGGATTTTTCGGTTCATACTCAAATAAGACGTATTTTTTTGTATAAACCGAATCCTTGTGAGGAGGGATAAATCTCGTGATAGTGCCTTGGTCGTTCTCAATTCTTGAAGTGAGCTTACCGTCAGAATATCCAACGCTTTTTTTTGAAGGAGCTTCTATATCGATACTGACTGCTTCAACGGCGCTTTTTGAAAATTGCTTTGGCGGTAATGAAGAAGGTCTTTTTACGGCAAATTCGTCAAGATTCCAAAAATCGTCGTTTTCAATTCCGTTTTTGTCCTTTTCGGGCATAATAGCTCCTCCTTTCCGTTGTTTTTCTGTAATATATTATTATACCACAAAAAATATATCTTGTAAATAGGTTATCCTACGATTTTTCCAATCGGCAAAAAAATTTCCTCCCGAAGGAGGAAATTGAAGGGAGCTTGCTCATATGAGCAAGCTCCCAGAGGAATCGTGCGATTTAATTATATTAAGTTGCGGGCTCTTCGGTTGCTTCGATAACGGGAACATACACGCCGGTTACATTGAGCATGATGCAAAGTCCGTCGGTGTCGGTCTTGGGAACTGCCGCGAAGGTAACGTTGACCTTCTGTCCTGCGTAGTCGGAAAGATTTGCAGCAAGTCCTGCTGTGGTAGCACCACCGCCTTCGCCACCTTGGAAGAGAGCTTTTTTAATAGTAGAGTCTCTATCGGTGATGACTGCTCCGATAGCTTCAAGCTGCTGAAGATGAGTGTCGCCTGCATTTGCGAAGCCTTGGTTTATATGGAACTGAACGTCGTTCCATGTCTTACCGCCGTCTGCCGACCAAACGTATTTTTCAATACCTCCGTTTACTACCACCCAGCCGGAAAATGTAAGAAGCTGAGTGCCTTCAAGGGTGGTTCCGCAGTGATCGGAGAATTCAAAGACGGCCTTGGTGCTATTGATACCGGAGCGAATAGCCTTCTCGGTTCCTTTATTTCCGCCCATACCGTTTACCATATCAATGTAGCCTGCAAACTCAACGGAGGACTTGGTGTAGCCCTGAGCGTTGGTGGGATCGATGTATGTCTTAACGTAAGCCTCTCCTGTTGTGGGATCGATCTTCTGAGTGCTGCTGCCGACAACGGTAACGAATTCCATATCGGAGCAGATCTCCTTGTAGATAACGTCAAGGTTATCCGCAAAGCCCATAGCGGCGAATTCAGCGTACATTCCCTCGGATGCCTTCTGCTCGAAGACGTCAACGCGGAGATATTTGGCAACGTATCTGCCCTCGCCGTTTCTGCCAAACATTGTCGGAAGAAGCTTTTGAGACACGTCAACGATAACTACGTGCCACTCATTGTCCTGAATAAGTCCGTTAATAGTAAAGTTGTCGCCACTTCCTTGAAAGTGTTCATTCACGGTGCTTGTGAATATCTGGAATGCAGAGTGAGTTGAATATCCGGTAGGAAGCTTATATTTGAGGTAGAGATACTGACCTGTGTGAGTAGTGTTGCCGTTCATAACAAGTCCGTACTGGTCGCCTGCGTCTGCCTTAGCGTTGAATCTGACCACGCTCTTATCTTCGGAAAGAACCGAGGACAGGAAGGTGTAGTTGCTTGCCTTTTCGACGACCTTATTATGGATCGACTCGGGAGTGAGAGGAAGGTTGACCGTCTCACTGGGAGCGATGGGAGGAGCAACGTATACTTCAACGTTAGTTATGTGACCGATCAAGCAGAGGGAAGAAGTGTCTGCTTTAGGAACTGCCGCAAAGGTTACGTTTACAGAAGTGCCGGATTCATAGTAATCGGCAAGGTTAGCTGCGATACCTCCGTTGCCTTGGAATCCGCAATTTACTTTGGATGCGGCAATATCGGTGGGCTGAGGATTGACGGTGTTGCCGTCAGAATCCGTATATTGCTTAATATTACCGTATGCGGTGACGTAAGCATCGGATCCGCCTATGATAGGATAATCGTTATAAAGAACGACGTCGTGCCAGGTCTTACCGCCATCTGCAGACCAGACGTACTTTTCAATACCTCCGTCAGCCATAGCCCAACCTGTGAGGACGAGAAGTCCGTCGCCAATAGTCTGCTTGGTGGGATTAACCTTTTCAACTACCGACTTGTTGTTATGCATACTAAAGGAGTTGCTAGCTCTGTTTATCATATCGATCCATGCCGCATACTCAACGTCGGAGACCTTATAGCCCTGCTCGTTTTCGGGATCAACGTAGGTAGGAACGTATGGCTCGCCGGTAGTGGGGTCGATCTTGGTGGTCTTGCTGCCTTCGATAAGCTCAACGTACTTAGGGGTTTCGGTAGGAACGATCTCCTTGTTAAGCTCAAGCGCGTAAAGCTCGCTAAGATCGTCGTGGATACCGAAGTACGCAACGTCGATATACATTTCATAGGAGATCTTGCCATTGAGAAGGTCCCAACGGAAGAAGTTGAGCGAATATTCACCGTTATCATTAGGCTTGACCTGTTCAAAGGTAGACGTGTCGATGATTATAACGTGCCACTGGTCGTCAGTGTAAGAAGCGATTTCAAGCCTGTCTCCGTCTCCGGTAGCATCAGGGGTGGTTGTGCTTGCGAAGAACTCAAAGTTGTTGAGCTTAGTAATAATGCCGGTAGGAACACGGTACTTGATAACAACGTACTGTCCGGTAACGATGGGCTCATCCTTGCTGTTCTGGAAGAATTTCATGTAGGTTTCTGCTGCGCTGGAGTGTCCGGAAAGGGAAATAACGTCCTTGTTCTTGGAAAGAAGAGCGCCGGAAATTGCGGAAACGGAAGCGGATCTGATGAGGATCTCCTTAGGCTGCAAGAAGAACTTGATAGGATCTTCAATTATGTTGTCATCCTCGGGAACCTCAGGCCATCCCTCAAATTCCTTATCAGTTGAAATTCTGAACTTTCTGGGCTCTCCGTTGTTCATGGTAACTACGAAGGAGTAGGAATAGGTTCCGTCACCGTCGTAGTTTACCATATATCCGTCGTAGTAATAACCGTAGCCGTAATCGTCGAGATGGTTAGCGGAGCTGAGGTCAATAACCTTCCACTCACCGTCAACGAATTCCTCGACCTGAGGAACGGTAAGAGCGTCAAAGCCGTAAATTCTTACAGCCTGGTTGTTGTGTCCGCCTGAAAGAGTGAATTCAGCGGATTTGCCGTTGGTGGTCTTGAACTTGGGAAGGTAAACGGACTGAATAACCTCGCAATCCTTTTCAGCGGTGCCCTTGATAGGATTGAGAAGAGTATTTTCTCTTACGTCACGGACGTTCTTGTCCATATACAGGGTGCCTTTATCATCAATAACCGAGCTGTAAGTATACTCGCTATAACCGTTGGTATGATCAGCGTTTATCTGTTAGCGGGATCGTCCTCAAGCTCCTGAGATCCCCAAGGCATAAGGATCGCGTTGATTGTAAAGGTATCGCCCTTCTTAAGCTCAACCTTGTCAAGGTTAAGGGAGAGGGACAGAGCATTCTTTGTGTTGCGGAGATAGAAGTTGGCGTCAACCTTTTCTCCGTTGATTATAAACTCATAATTGTAAATGAGGAACGCAAGATTGGTGTAGCCCTCTGCGTGAGGATTGTCTCTCAGCCAATCGGGCATCATGAAGAATGAGAAGTAGGGACATTCGTCACCGAGAACGTAGGTCTTTGTTTCGTCGGTCGTTGCATCAACTACCTGACATTCGTTATTTACGTCGAGATAACCTATCTTCTTATAAACACCGGTAGCGTTGTTATCGGTACAGTAGTAGAATCTGAAATTGTTCTTGAAATCGGTGATCGAAACGTCCTCAAGAACTGTGTACCTCATTTCATAGTAGCTTCTGTTCTCGTCGGTCTGAGGCATTTCCATATGAGTGTAGGTTGCCGATATCTTTCCATCGGAAGTGATATAATCAAGAGCGATATCAGCGTACGTGGGACCGTAGGAGTCGATTTTTACTCCGGTTGTATCACTGGTGTGATATACTCCGTCGCTATCGGTATAGCAAAGGAAGGAGTGAGCACCACCAGAGGTGTGCTGAGGCTGGCTCTTCCAGAGAGGAGCAGACATACCTCTGAAGTCGGGAAGTCCGGGTCCTACGACCGCGAAGGGAACGATACAGTTGGTTTCGGTTACACCTGTGGAGAGGTGATAGTAGGGGGTATGGAACTGAATGGAGGAGAGCTGCTTCAAGGGAACGTTACCCCAGTTCTGATAGAGGTTAACGATAGTGTAAGATCTCGTCTCGCCCGCGTTTACGATCATAGGGAAGTAAGCTTCACCGTATGCTCGGTCCTCGTTGTTATAAATGGTATTCTCACCGTCTCCTATGAAGTTCTTAGCAACCTCTAAGGGAACAGGAAGAAGCATCTTGTTACCGTCAAGAAGAACTGCACATTCAAGCTGACCCGAGGTTGTGTAGGACATAAAGTACATCGTTCTGTTGTACTCGTCGCCCGTTACAGTGAAGTTGACCTCGTAGTGCTTGTTGGGGAACTTATAGTAAGGCTGATTGAAGCCCGTTCCCGCAATGTTGAACTTGTAGTAGCCGTACAAAGCGTTGTATCCCGCAAAGCTTGCGCCGTCGGTATAGACGTCTACCTTAATATTTTCATCGGTAAGAGGATTTCTCTCACATTCAGCCTCGTTAATAAACTTATCGAAGGTATGGTAGGTATCTGTGTAGATCCTCTGACCCATAAAGAAGTCGTTTCCGTTATTTTGGACTATGGGGTCGTATCTTCCTTTTTGCGCTTCAAGCTCGGGATTGTAGTTACAGGAGGGAGAAAGCTTGTAGCCGTCGGGAGCTTTCGTCTGCTCGATGATGTAAACACCGTCCTCAAGGCGCACCTTTATAGTGCCGCCTGAACCGTCGTAGGGAAGGATAAATCCGAAGATACCCGCGCCCTTGATGTCGAATCCAACGTATTCAACGGTGTTCCAACCGATCTTATCAAGGGTATCGTAGTGAAGACCTCTTCTGTCCTTAATAACGAACTTAGCAACCGTGTTGGCATCGATCTCGGTCTTCATACCGAATACCTGAATGTTTTCCACTTCCTTCAAGGTGGACACCTGAAGCACGTGGTGAAGCTTGTCGGAATAGGTAACGAAGGATCTCTGGATCTTAAGGTCGGCGGGAGAATTTCCAAGGTCGAGCTTAAAGAGCTTCAAATTCGAGATCTCAACTCTAGTTCCGATCGCGGAGTTGATATCAAAGCGCAAGCCCGACAAGGTTCCCGTGTAGTTGGAGATCGTAGAGAGAGGGATCTGATAGGTATGCTCCTGCCCGTCGGTTTTAAGACCGAAGGAATATAACTGCTTGGAATTGAAAGTGGTTGAACCGCCTGCAACTATATATATCTCCGATGCACCCGTAACCTCGGGAGCCTTGATCGTAACTTCTATAAAGTCGTAATCTTCGGCTTTGACCTTAAAGTTGGTGAAGATAATATAAGGATCGTTTCCGGTTATTTCGTAGCTAAAGCCCTTTACCGTTTCACCGTTAACGGTCCTTTCGAACATATCGAAATTGTTAACGTCGTGAGAACCTCTTGCGTAAGAGCCGTCTTCGTTGAATTCGGGCAGATAAACTCCATGTATGGGCAGAGTTCTTTCCTTTACTCTTCCGGACGAATTAACGAACGTCTGACCTTCAAGACGGTTTTCATAGAAGTAGTAACCGTATCTGTAGATGTTGAGAGTAGCCCTTGAATCCACAGACTTACCTGCGTAGTAAACGCTTTGGTCTGTCATACGGACGAATACGTCCATAGTATCCTTTATGTAAGCGTGCCCGTCTTTGTTGGAGATGTGTGATACGGTCATATCTCCGTCCGAGTTGGTTATGCGGTAACCGAGGGTCATCTTGGTGTTGACTATGGTAAGCTCGTTACGGAGGTTGTCGGTGTAATAAGGATAAACTCCGTTTGCAAGCTTATTGGAAAGCTCGATAAGGTCAGCATTATCACCGGAGATAAGAGTTTCCTCAGTTTCTTTGGTTTCCTCTGTCATGCCGCCCTCGGGAGTGCTGGTCTCACCGCCCTCGGGAGTGCTGGTCTCGCCGCCCTAGGGAGTGCTGGTCTCGCCGCCCTCGGGAGTGCTGGTCTCGCCGCCCTCGGGAGTGCTGGTCTCGCCGCCCTCGGGAGTGCTGGTCTCGCCGCTCTCAGGAGTGCTGGTCTCGCCGCCCTCGGGAGTGCTGGTCTCGCCACCCTCGGGAGTGCTGGTCTCGCCGCCCTCGGGAGTGCTGGTCTCGCCGCCCTCGGGAGTGCTGGTCTCGCCACCCTCGGGAGTGCTGGTCTCGCCGCCCTCGGGAGTACTTGTCTCACCGCCCTCGGGAGCAGACGATTCTCCGTTAGTTCCATTGCTTTCATCGGTACCGTTGGTTCATTGGCTTTCGGAGCCTTGGGTGCTTTCTGTGCCATTCGTTGAAGAGGTCTCTTCGTCACCGCCCAAAAGACCGCATGAAGAAAGCGCACCGATGAACACCATGAGAGCGAGGAGGAGAGAAATGATTGGCAATAATCTCTTGTTCATCTCTTGATTCCTTTCTTGTTAATAAAACGTTGAAATACCTTTAATTAAAATGCGATTAAAAAGCATTTATTGACGAACAGATTATTCTCGTATCATAATAACCTATGGTCATAAATGTATTGTATGACGAACGAATTGCACAAAAACGAGCTTTTGATTTTGTACATTTGTTACATCTTGCAAAAACAGCACATAATCATCGCATATATTATAACATATTTATTAAAAACTGTCAACTGCGAAATGTAGTCATATTGGTAGCACTTTGATATGTTTTTTCACCATTTTTACTGGTATAACAAACGGCGCAAACTCCGAAAAAGGATATTTGCGCCGTTTGTTATTGTAGTTTTATTGATTGTCGTTTTGCTTTACTAATACCTTTATAGCCTCGTAAATACTATGTATGGGAATAAGCTGAATGTCGGTATCGATCGACCGCTTTTCGACGTTTTTGGCGGGAATGACGGCTTTTGTAAAGCCGAGTCTTGCCGCTTCTTTAACTCTTTGTTCAAGATTAGAGACTGCTCTGCATTCGCCCGAAAGTCCAAGCTCTCCGATAGCGATAAGATCGTCGGGGACGGCTTTATCGGTAAGGGATGAGATAAGCGCGAGGGCTATTGCGGCGTCGCTTGCGGGTTCGCTTAAATAAAGACCGCCGATAACGTTCATATATACGTCGTTCTGATAGAACTTAAGACCCAAACGCTTTTCAAGCACTGCAATTATAAGGCAGAGACGGTTGTAATCGATTCCGTTGGCGGTACGTCTCGGTGCAGGGAACGCAGTGGGGGAGACCAACGCCTGTATTTCTGCTATTATGGGTCTTGTTCCTTCAATCGTGCAGACTGCACAGTTGCCTGGGGTGTTTTTCGGTCTGCCCGAAAGCAGCATTTCCGAGGGGTTGGGTATCTCGATAAGACCCTTGTCGCCCATTTCGAAAACGCCTATCTCGTTGGTAGAACCGAAACGGTTTTTGTTTGCTCGTATTATTCTGTAGGACTGAAGCTTTTCGCCTTCAAAGCATAGAACCGCGTCCACCATATGCTCAAGTACCTTAGGGCCTGCGATGCCGCCCTCCTTATTAACGTGACCTACCAAAAGCATCGAAATGCCTTCGGTTTTTGCGCGGTTTATAAGGGTGAGAGCCGATTCGCGCACCTGCGTTACATTTCCGGGAGCCGATTTTATTGCTTCGTCATAAATAGTCTGTATTGAGTCGACTATCATTATATCTGGCTTGATCTTATCCGCTTCCTTTAATATACTGTCAAGATTAGTCTCGGTAAGAACGTAAAGATTTTTGCCGGATACTCCCAGCCTTTTTGCTCTGAGCTTGAGCTGACCGCCCGATTCCTCGCCTGATATGTAAAGTACCTTGCGGCTTTCTCCGAGACACTCGGAGATCTGCATAAGCAGAGTGGATTTTCCGATTCCGGGTTCACCCGAAATAAGCACGACCGAACCGTGAACGAGACCGCCTCCGAGTACTCTGTCAAGTTCGGAAAGTCCCGTGCAGGATCTGATATATTCGGGTATTTCAAGATCGCTGTACGAAAGTGCGTGGTTATCGGTGTTGCTCGCTATCATACTTTTTCTCTTTGGAACAGAACTGTCTGTAGGAGACGTATCTATAACGTCCTCAACGAAAGTGTTCCACTTTGAGCAGGAAGGGCATTTACCCATCCATTTTGAGGAATGATAGCTGCAATTAGAGCAGATATATATCGTTTTCAAGCCTTTCATAAATTCGTCCTTTGCATAAATTATCATTATTATATTGTACCACGTCCGCTTCGGCTTTTCAATAATAAAATGTAAACTCTTGGTTGTCAATAAAATATTCAACGCATAGTTTATTGACAATAAAAGGATAAAATGCTACAATTTACGGGTAGTATCCTTATTTTTTGAGATATTTACAAAATGTTCAATTATGTGTAGTATAATATAAAATTGAAGAATTGCGGAATGGAGGTGTTTCTTGTGTTTCTGATCGATAAAATTCCCGAATATATATTCAGATCCTTGCGAGACGAGGGTGTTGATACCGAAAAAATAATGCTTGGTGCGTATTGCGATATGAATTCGGAGCACGTTTATTGCGATACTTATATCGTTGCTACCGTCGATAAGCTTTTTCTTTTGAACGGAAGCGTGTCGATCGAAAGAGCGGAAGATAAAAAGCGCGCGGAAAAAGTATGGCGAGAGACCTCCTTCGTTGAATTCAGCGCAGAGGAAATAGAGAAACTCAAGTGTGAGGAGCTTTTGTCGGGCGCAAGACTTACCGCAAAAAAGACCGACGGCGAATACGTCTTTCTTACCGCCCTTACCAACACCTGCCGCAGTTCTGTCCTGCTTTTCATAAAGTATTTTGAAAGAATAAAAAAGGGAGAGATAACCTCTCCCGATTTTGAGATTGATAAAGAGGACGATCCCAAAGACAAATACTGTCCGAAATGCGGTATGCGTTATCCCGATAAAAACCGAAAAATCTGCCCTCGATGTATGGAAAAGGGCAAGCTTTACAAACGATTTGGGATGTTTCTCGGAAAGTATAAGGGATATATCGCCCTTATGCTGGTATCTCTCGTGCTTCTGACCGCCACAGGCATACTGGCGCCTTATCTTTCTAACGAATTTTTCTACGATCAAGTGCTGTCGGAGGGCGGAGGCTTTTATAAAGAAATACTACTTGCCGTGGTGCTGGTAGTAGCTACGAGATTACTTTCGCACCTCTTTTCCACGGCAAACGGAGTTCTTTCGGCAAGAATAGCGGCGAAGATAGTGTTTGACTTGAAAATGACCGTGTTTACCTCGATAGAGAAGCTTTCTCTCAGATTTTTCTGCGGCAGGCAAACGGGCGGTCTCATGACACAAGTCAACAACGACTCTAACACGATATATTATTTCTTCTGTGACGGAGTTCCGTATTTTCTTATAAATATCGTTCAGGTAGTAGTGGTATGCGTCCTTCTTTTCATCGAAAATCCGCTTCTCGCGGCGCTGTCGCTTGTAACCGTTCCGATCTTCTTTTTGCTTATTCTTCGAAGCTACAGAACCGAGATGAAGCTCCACGCAAAGAACTATTCGGGCTCACGCGCACTTAATTCTCAGCTTTCCGACGTTCTCGGAGGAATGCGTGTGGTCAAAGCCTTTTCTCAAGAGGACGCTGAGATAGCACGGTTTGAAAAGACCAGTAAAAGAGCGGCGAAAAATTCCAAAAAGCTTGCTTTGTTCAATAACTACGTTTATCCGTCTTTAGGGCTTGTTCTTTATCTTGGAAACATCATCGCTCTCGGAGTAGGAGGCTGGATGGTCATTACGGGATATCACGATTTTACGTATGGCAAACTTATAAAATTCGTTGCGTACGTAAATATGATATATAGTCCCATGTATTTCTTTGCCGATATGATAGATTGGTCGGCTTCGAGTACCAATGCGCTGCAGAGACTCTTTGAAATATACGATACCGAACCCGATATAACCGAAAAAGAGGATGCCATAACTCTTGAGAGAGTAGAGGGAAGAGTTGAGTTCAAAAACGTAGATTTTTCCTATACCAAAAACCGCAAGGTCATCGATAACGTAAGCTTTGACGTTGAGGCGGGCAAAACTCTCGGAATAGTCGGTCATACGGGCGCGGGAAAGAGCACGATCGTCAATCTGCTTATGCGTCTTTACGATCCCGACGAGGGAGAGGTGTTTATAGACGGCGTGAACGTTAAGGATCTTTCTTTTAAGACTCTTTATGAAAACACGGCGATAGTTTCGCAGGAGACCTATTTCTTCATCGGAACTATACTTGAAAATATCAAGTATGCCAATCCCGACGCAAGCTACGAGGACGTTATAAGAGCGGCAAAGCTTGCGGGGGCACACAATTTTATAATCAAGCTCCCCGACGCTTACCACACTATGATAGGTTTCGGGTACAAAGGACTTTCGGGCGGTGAAAAGCAGAGACTGTCCATTGCGCGCGCCATACTTCGTGATCCTAAGATACTTATTCTTGACGAAGCGACTGCGGCTATGGATACCGAGACCGAAAAAATGATACAGAACGCCATAACGGCTCTTACCAAGGACAAAACCACCATTATGATAGCTCACCGACTTTCCACTCTGCGCGACGCGGACGAGCTTGTGGTTATCGAAAAGGGAAAGGTAGCGGAGCGTGGAACGCACAAGGAGCTACTTGAAATTGAAGATGGAGTTTATAATAAGCTCTACACGTTGCAGCTTGAAGCTCTTAAAAACGCGGGAATTACCGAATGAACAGGGAAGGCGGTGATCTAATGGAAAATATTGAGAACAAAAATGAAATAATGCTTGAAGATGCCGCAAGGATATTCAGACTTGACGGAGAAAATTCGGTTTTTGAGATGAAAAACGGATTTCTCTCGCTGACTGCGATGAAAGACGGCGGCGAAAAGACGTACGACAGAGTTTTTCTGCACAGAGCCTTTCCTCACGAGCTGCTTTGGGAATATATTTCCGTAACCGACAATGAAAGTAAAGAGATAGGACTTATTTACAGCGTTGAGGATTTTGAAGGAGATGCAAGGGCGCTCATTATCAAGGAGATAGAGAGAAAATACTATTCGCCCGTTATAGTGTCCATAGATTCTCTTAAGGAAAGATACGGTTTTTCTTATTGGAAGGTCACGGGTGAGAATGGAAAGAGCTTTACCTTTACTATGCAGGATACCTTCCGCAATATCATCCACACGGGAGAGGACAGTATTATCCTTATTGACGTTGACGGAAACAGATATACCGTCAAGAGTATATCGGAGCTTAGCAGAAAGAGCTACAGAAAAATAGAATTGTACTTATAATATCCAAAATAAGAAGAAAGGCGGTGAGATCGTGAGACTTCCTTGGAGAAAAAAACGCAAAAAGCCGATGTCGTTGTTCGAAAAGGCAAAAAAAATATATCCCGATATAAAAAAAGAAAATACAGTCGCGCTTTTTGGCTACGATCTGCACCGTGAGACGGCAGGCAGGCTGGTTGACGGTCTGGTTATTGCGGACAGAGAGAACGTAACCGTATTTGAGGACGGCAAAGAGACCTTAAAGGTTCCTTTGGGCGAGATTTTGTCTTTCAGTACGTACAGCGGAGTCGGTACGGTCTACGTTTCTTACGTGCTTAAGCGTGATGAATCGGCGCATCTGCTTTGTGTGAGTACCATGTCTAAGTCGAAGGCAATATCAGAAAGCGTAAAGCGGCTGAACCGCGTACTCGAACGAGGATTTGATTACTACGACAGACTTCGGGAGCGTTCGAAAAATGACGCAACGTGCGATGCTTTTGAGAAGAGCGGCAGATGCGAAAAGTGTGGTCGACCTCTTCCGAAGGGCTCGGAAAAATGTCCCCGATGCGTCAGCAAGTTTGCGACGTTGAAAAGACTGTGGGAAATAATAAAACCTTATAAGTTGTTTATTTTCATTTCGGTAATACTGTTCGTGGTTGTAAGCGGACTTAATCTTGTCATCCCCGAGATCAATAAAATCTTGGTTGATGATTATATCGACGCAAAAAACGCAAAGGCGTTTGAATATCTATGTCTGATACTTTTGATGCTTCTTTCGCAGATAGTTCTCAGAGCGGTTGGTGTTTTAAGAAGCCACGCGCTGATAAAGGCGAGCAACAGTATGATAGTCGATCTTCGAAATATGCTGTTCGAAAAGATACAAAGACTTTCGATAGAGAAGATATCAAAACGAACTGCGGGAGAGCTTATGCGTCGTATGTCGCAGGACGTGGCGCATATACAGAACTTTCTCGTCCATACCTTCCCGTCGCTTATCGAACAAGGACTTTTATTCGTAGCGGTAGCTATTGTATTTCTTGCAAGCGATCTTGGGGTGCTGCTCGTTCTGATAATGATCCCCGTGCCGCTGGTAGTATTCTGCTTCAGGTTTTTCTGGAAAAAGATACATAAGCTATTTCATCAGTCATGGAGACAAAGCTCCAGGTCTAACTCTGTGCTTCACGATATTTTCTCGGGAATCAGAGTAGTAAAGGCGTTCGGAATGGAGAAGAAGGAGACCGAAAGGTATTCAAAGGCAGCGGCTGAAGAGCGTGACATTCAAATAAGGTCAGATACACTCTGGTATTCGGTAATGCCGTTTATGCAGTTCCTTATGTGCTTTGGCGAATTTATTATTCTGTTTTACGTAGGAAATGCAATATTGGGCGGAAGTATGACTTTCGGAGATATGTCAAAGTTTTCTTTGTACGCAAGTATGATATACGGCCCTTTACGAATGATGTCGGGTATGCCCAGACAGATAATCCAGTTTATTACGTCTACGGCAAAAGTGTTTGAGATAATCGACGAGAGCGAGGATATAAGCGACTCGGATAATGCTGAAAGAATACCTATAAAGGGTGATATTGATATAAATCACGTATCTTTCGGCTACGACAGCAGCGGAGAAGTGCTGACCAATATCGATCTTCATATAAAGCAGGGTGAGTTTATCGGATTGGTTGGAAAATCGGGAGTCGGTAAGTCCACGCTTATCAATCTTATTATGAGAATGTACGACGTTGAGGACGGAAGTATCTGCGTTGACGGTGTGGATATCAGGGATATTTCCCAAGAGTCGTTGCGTTCACAGATGGGAGTTGTGCTTCAGGAGACCTTCCTTTTCTCGGGTACGATCTATCAGAATATTGCCTACGCTAAGCCCGATGCTCCGAGAGAGGAGATAATCGCCGTAGCTAAGCTTGCGGGATGCCACGATTTTATTATAAGGCTTCCCGACGGATACGACACGAAAGTCGGAGAGAAGGGACACAGTCTTTCGGGCGGCGAAAGACAGAGAGTTGCAATTGCAAGAGCGCTTCTTCATAATCCGAGAATATTGATTCTTGATGAGGCTACGGCATCTCTTGATACCGAAACCGAAAAGCAGATACAGGACGCATTGCAGAATCTCTCCAAGAACAGAACTACGATAGCTATCGCTCACCGCCTATCCACTCTCCGTAACGCAACACGTCTTGTCGTACTTGATAAGGGGCGTATTGCCGAGGTAGGTACTCACGATGAGCTGGTAGAGAAAAAGGGCATTTATTACGGTCTCGTAATGGCTCAAAGAGAAATGTCCAAAATGGATTCTTAAGCTCGTCCCAAAAATAAAAATACAAACTGTCATAAAAGGAAATATCCTCCCATATAATTTAGCGAAACGATTCGTTAAGTTTGTGGGAGGATTTTTTATGGCAGAGCATTCTATTTATAGGGATATAGCCGAGAGAACGGGCGGTGACATTTATATCGGTGTCGTAGGTCCCGTCAGAACGGGCAAATCCACCTTTATCAAGAGGTTTATGGAGGCGTTGGTGCTTCCCAATATTGAAGAAGGATATTCAAGAGAAAGAGCCAGAGACGAGATGCCGCAAAGCGCGGCGGGTAAAACGGTTATGACCACCGAGCCGAAGTTTATCCCCGACGAGGCGGTGCAGATCAGCGTTGACGGCTGTTCAAATCTTAAAGTAAAGATGGTGGATTGTGTAGGATATATCGTTCCCGAGGCACTTGGCACTATTGAGGACGGACATCCGAGAATGGTGAGAACGCCGTGGCGTGAAGAGCCTGTGCCTTTCGTCGAGGCGGCAGAGATGGGAACGCATAAGGTTATCAGTGAGCATTCTACTATCGGTATGCTTATCACCACCGACGGAACCATCGGTGACATATCAAGACCAAGCTACGTTGAAGCAGAGGAGAGGATCGTGGGAGAGCTTAAGGAGCTTGGCAAGCCTTTTGCAATGATACTCAATTCCGCGCACCCCGAAAGCGAGGCGGCGATTGCTTTGGCTTATGAGCTTGAAGCAAAATACGAGGTGCCTGTAGCCCTCGTTTCTTGCATTGATCTTGATGCCGAGGATATAAGACACATCCTTGAGCTTGTGCTTCACGAATTTCCCGTTACGGAGATAAGAGTTTGTCTGCCCGAATGGACTACGGCTCTTGAGGACGGTCATAAGATCAAGACCTCGGTGCTTTCGACCATTCGCTCTTGCGCCGATAAGGTACGCAAGGCGGGCGACGTTAAAGGCGCTTTTGATGCTCTTTCTGACAACGAATACATTAAAAACGCCACGGTCGAAGAAATTGACCTCGGTACGGGTTGCGCCCGTATCTCGGCAACAATGAATGACGGCTTGTATTACAACGTCATAAGCGAGCTGACGGGATTTGATATCGGCGGAGAAGAGGAGCTTATCTCGCTTCTCAAGAATCTTGCGGAGATGAAGGCGAGATACGACAAGATCGAGGAGGCCCTTGACGAAGCAGAGGAGCGAGGCTACGGAATCGTTATGCCAGACGTAGAGGAAATGAAGCTTGCCGATCCCGAAATCGTAAAGCAGCCCGGTGGATATGGCGTCAGACTTCGCGCGTCGGCTCAATCGATACATATGATAAGAGCCAATATCGAAACCGAGATAAATCCTATCGTAGGCACCGAGCAACAGTCCGAGGATCTTGTAAGATATATGCTTAACGAGTTTGAGGAGGATCCCCAGAAAATCTGGAGCTCCAATATGTTCGGAAAGAGCCTCTACGAGCTTATGAACGAGGGACTTCACTCCAAGCTTGAACACATGCCTGAGGCTTCTCGTATCAAACTCTCAGAAACACTTGAACGCATCATAAACGAGGGCAGCGGCGGACTTATCTGCATTATTCTTTAATGTCGTACGAAATTTTTGTCATATAAAAAGAGCCGAGCACCAAGCGCTCGGCTCGTTGATTATTTTCTTAGATCTTCAATTATAACCTGATGAAATTCAAGGTCGATAGCCTTGATAGCCTCTTCATTCGGATCATAACCGTTTACCTCCAACTTTGTGACGGCTTCATTGTAAGCTGCAACTAAATCGTTGTATTCTTCATCTGTCAATCTGTCGCCATCAACAAAAGGAAATTCAATTAAGCTGTTTTCGGGTGCGCAATAATAGTTGTAAACCTCGGGATCTCCAAATCCGGTCATATCATAATGTCCAAATATTGTACGATACAAAATTCCGTCTGCACCGAGATGCGATATTTCATACCATACACTTTCGCCTTTTCCGTAATCGCTGTAATAAAAATTGCCGTTTGCATCGATCTTTGTTACACTGTTGTGATAAGAAAAATCGAAATAATGCGAAACGATTTCGCCGTTTACAAGCGTAAACATCGCATATATGGAATATTCGGCATCGGTGAGAAACAATTCGCTGATTCCGTCGTCGTTAATATCCTTTGCGGCATATCCCGCGTAGTAACCGTAAACTCCATTTTTCCATCCGTCCATTAAACTATAGAAAATACAATCAAGCTGAGTATTTGTAACTTCCGGATATTTTGCATCTTCAACTTTCTCACGACTTAAACAGCCCTCGTATCTATTAAGATAAGCTATTTCCACATAAGCGTCAAGAATATTGTCAAACGCTTTTGGCACATCGGGATATTTTTCTGAAAGCTCTGCTTTTATTTCTGGTTTCGTTTCCGTTTCGGTATTATTTGATTCTGTGCTTTCTGTTTCTTGGCTATCGGTTAATTCTTCGTTTGTTTCTGAATTATCGGAAATATCGTATTTGATAAATTGCTGTGAACTGTTGATCAGCGCATCTGCCATTTTTTCTGCGATCTCTTCGCGGGTATATACGGGAGCGGAGGATTTTGTTTCAGGCCTTCTTTTTTCTACCTCGCCGATGTCCGACCATCTTATCATCTGTATCTGAGTGGAATCTATTTTTTTGTAATCCAGCAAAAATTGCTGATACATAGCCTCGAATTCCGCTTTTTCAACGGCTTGTCCCTGATATTCATAATAGTTTGAATCGCCGGAGGATTCAAATATAATCTCAGCGTTCAAAGCGTTTGATTTATGGTCAATATTCTCGATGCATATGTAATTTACCCATCCTGTTTCCGGAATTCGAAGACTACCCTCGGAGAGAAGAACAAACTTGCCGTCCTTTACGGCAACGTAAAGACGTATATTGTAAGGGTTTCCATAGCAAGCGGCATCGTAGGTAATGGGATCACCGTCCGATTTGAGATCGTATATCTCGATATAAATGTTGTTCATAGAACCGCCTGCATAGGCAACTAATACCTCGGGTGAATTGTCGAAATTTATATCCATAAGTCCTACGGAAATGCTACCGGGACAGTTTGGCTCAAATTCATGTACTCGGGACTTGGAAAGAACAGAGATCAAAGCTGATCTCCATGTATTCTTTTCCTCTTGAGAAATGAACGCGTATTTGCCCGATTCGGTACTGTCCGATTCATCGGAACCGCCGGTTCCTTTATTCGACTCGGTGCTCTCGGACTCCTCGGGAATGCTTCCAATCGAAGATGAAATCTCCGTTTCATCGCCGTTGCCGAAAAAGTCGCAAGCGGCAAAAGAGAAGAGGATCAGTGCTGAAAGAATGATTGCGGCAAGTCGTTTCATATTTTTTCTCCTTATTTTATTTAGTGTATTCGACAAACGTCCAGTTTACGAGGTCCGTGGAGGAGTAGCGGATATGAATTCTGTATCCCGAATTCAAGTCGGGATCGTAATACGTAGCTCTGACGTGGAGATAATACACTCCGTTTTCTTGTGTCAGATCATAAGCTTCTCCGTCTAAATAGTTTGAAAGAGGATCCGACTCCTCGTTTAAGTGTGGGGGTGTTGCAGGAAGCACGACCTGAGTCCAATCTCTGCCTCCGTTTGAGGTAATGTACGTTCTCTCCGAGAAATTATTATCGGTAGCATGAAGCCCTCCCGAAACAATTCCGACACTTTCGTCAAGCATCTTAGCGCAAACGATGTGCTCTCGCCAACTCATATATGGGGCGCTTTTAATGTCTTGCGGGTACCACGTATTTCCGCCGTCCCAGCTTATTAAAAGGCAAACAAGACGGCGCTCGGTGCCGAATATATAAAATTGGAAGAAAACGATAGTGCCTTCGTCTGTGAAATTATAAGTAGAATAGAACTCCGAGTTGTAAGGAATATCACTCATAAAGGACGAGACGGAATCATATACTTCTTGCTTGGAGAGAGCTTCGGCTTCTGTTTCTCCGTTAATGACAACGTCATTGGTTTCTGTGGAATCTGTGCTATTGCTTTCCGTGTTTTCGCTGTTAGCGGCTAAAGGGTCAATCAGAGAGCAAGCGGTGGTTGTAAAAATGAGAGCGAGTAATAAAAATGTAGCTGCAAAACGTTTCATTGTTTTCTCCTTTATTTAAATTATTTCCCTCTGTCTACAATATCCCAATTCTCAAGATTTCTTGAATAATATTCGAAATATTGATAGTTTTTGGAGTCGATTTTGGCTCGTAAGCAAAGATAATAACCCCAATCCTCAGATACAAAGTCATAAACTTCTGCGTTTGTCAAACGGTTATCAGTAGGAATTTCTACGTTTTCCCAAGTTATGCCGCCGTCGGTCGTGATATAGGTTCTATCGGAAATGTTGTCGCTTTCGGCATAAAAGCGTCCCGAAATCAAGCCAACTTCGCTGTTTACCATTTTAGCGCACAGGACACGTTCCTTCCAATTCAGAATAGGCGGATTTGCGACAGTTATAGGTTGCCAGCTTTCTCCGCCGTCTTGGGTTTTCAAAAAAACGTCTAATTGGACGTCAAGTGTGTTAATTACCGGACTGAAAGCGAAAAAATAACCGTTTTCGGGACTTGTGAAATTAAAGCTGACGGGTAAATCTTCGGCGTAAAAATTATGTTCTTTATCAAGGTCGGGAAAAGAGGAGAGAACCGAATCGATGACCTCGTCCTTTGTCTTGACCGAGGTGGATTGATTTTCGTCTCCGTAATAGGTCACTTCAATTAGATCATTTGCATAAACGAAACACTCTCTTCCGAAATACAGTATTTTGTAATACTCCAATACCTCACCATTCCACTCTGTTTTTATGGGGTGGGTGTCCAGTAGTCTCGCGGTGTCCTCGGTCGCAGATCTCAGATATGCCCATTCATTGAAGTGGGACGAGAGCTGCAGAGGACAATCTGGATAAGGTTCATAGAAAATCGGTATTCTGCTATATAGAGCTTTAATAATAGGAAGTCTTTCGAAGCATACCGTCTTGATGGCGGGTTTTCGTTGATTTTCAACGTAAGAATAAAAGGAGAACGATTTTCCGTCGGGGTCAAAGCTTGCAGAACTTGGATATTTGTATTCGGGATATTGCTCGTAAAAAACAGATTTATCAAATATATTTTGAACCGTCAGCACTCCGTTGTCGGAATATACCACTTTATCATCCGAAAAAGCCAAGGCATCGAAAAATTCGTCAGAAAATTTATTTTGCGAGATACTGTAACAACGCTTTCGGTAACTGTAGCCGTCTGTGTAATCGGACGAGGAGATACTGATCACTAAAAGATCGTTTTCCTGCCAAATGAGTATTCTTGAGTCGGCTTGCTCATGTTTTACGATCTTGCCGTCATTGCCGTATATTTCATATTCGTATTTTCTACTCTTATCCGAAGACTCATACTCTTCATATGTGAATATCTTGTAGTGAGGGTTGTTCCATTCGGTAATGCTGCGAAGATAATCATGGAGATCGACGTTGATTGGTAGGGCGTTCTTCAGAACAATAGGCTTTCCGTCTTTCATACCGAAAGCGGCGATCGGTGTTTTTGGATAGCCGTTTGTGTAAAGGATCAGCTCGTTAATGCCGTCGGAATTGATGTCGTCACGGCACGAGTAAGCTAAGGGTTGTCCAATGATGCTGCGAAGAGCATCGTATATCTCTTGTTCTCGCTGATCTAACACGATACCCGAGTTTTCAAAGGATTCTATGCCGCCGTATTTTTCAAGCTTGATAATAGCGTATCGAATGTCATCGTATGATGAGAAAAGCGGGGATTCCCAGGAAGGAGGAGAGAATTGAATCTCTTCATTTGGGGGCTTGATCTGCTGAGTTTCACTTGTGTCAGGACTTTCGTTGCCGCTCGAAAGATCACAAGCGGCAAAAGAGAAGAGTATCAGTGCTGAAAGAATGATTGCGGCAAGTCGTTTCATAAATTTTTCTCCTTATAATTTATTTTTGCTTATGGGTCCAAGCCGAAAGAGG
This sequence comes from Eubacteriales bacterium, assembly GCA_045585895.1. GTDB lineage: Bacteria > Bacillota > Clostridia > Oscillospirales > CAG-272 > SVTX01. The sequence continues at coordinate 21,628 of JAZMZI010000108.1, read as the reverse complement.
TGATCAGATAATCGTTGGATATATGAATTTCATATACACAATCTTCTGTCGACGTCTCCATAAAATATGTCTGTACGCAAACGGTATATCCGTCTTCTTCCTTTGTGACGGATCTCATAAAATCTGAATTTATCAGAATGAAAATGTGTTTTGGGTTATTTTGAGATTTGTCGAGCTGAATGACGTTGTTGTCTGTTGCTGACTGATCGTAAATGACGCTGTCGCCATCGGCAAAAACAGAGAGCCTGTCCTCAACGGCTTTAAGGACGGTCTTCTTGATGAAGTAATTCTCTTGCTCGGTAAGCGTTGCATTGTCAGAATAGCAGGAAGGGGATAGAAAAACAAACCTTGCGGCACAAGCTACGGTCATAAAAAGAATTATGATGATGACCGTTAGGGCGGCGATTATTGATAGGATTATCTTGATGGCTGTCTTTTTTTTCATAGCTTTCTCCATTAAAACGCGATTTTTGGGTGAAAGTAGCGCGGTATAATAAAAATGGGGTGAAATATGGGCGGCAGATTTTTTCTGCCGCCCGCGTTATTACAACTATTATTATATCAATATGCCGCAGTGTATCTCTGCCCGTCCGCAACGCTGACTTTTTTTTGAACGTCTGCGCCGAGCTCGCGAAGCTTGCCAACAATATTGTAGTAGCCGCGCTCGATCTTGTCGATGCCCTCAAGGGTGGAAGTGCCCTTGGTTGCGAGAGCCGCGATGACCATTGCCGCGCCTGCTCTGAGGTCGTGGCAGTAAAGAGGAGCGCCGGAAAGCTCAGCGCCGCCGCGAATTACCGCGTGGTTGGAGTCTACCTTAATATCTGCGCCCATCTTTGCAAGCTCATCCATAAACTGGAAACGGCTTGAGAAGATGTTTTCAACTATGTCGGATGCGCCCTCTGCGAAGCAAAGCATTGCGGAGAACTGAGGCTGCATATCGGTTGCAAATCCGGGGTAGGGCTGAGTGTTGATGCTGATACCGCGAAGCTTTCTGTCGCTTTCAACGGTTATGTAATCGTCTCCGACGGTAACGGTAGCGCCTGCTTCTTCGAGCTTTGCGGAGATGGCTTCCATGTGCTTGGGGATAATGTTTCTGACGGTTACTCTTCCGCCTGTTGCGCCGACAGCAGCCATAAAGGTACCTGCTTCGATCATATCGGGAATTATGGAGTAACGGCAACCGTGAAGCTTTTCTACACCCTTGACCTTGATGACCGAGGTGCCTGCGCCCATGATGTTTGCGCCGCAGGAATTGAGGAATACCGCAAGGTCTACTATGTGAGGCTCGCGGGCTGCGTTGTCGATAACGGTAGTGCCTTCTGCGAAAACAGAAGCGAGAATTGCGTTTGCGGTTGCGCCGACGGAAACCTTGTCAAAGTATACGTTGTTTCCGACTATCTCCTCGGCTTCAACCTCGACTCTTCCGTTTTTATGGCAGCACTCTGCTCCGAGAGCTTCGAAGGCTTTCATGTGAAGGTCGAGAGGACGGCTACCGATACTGCATCCGCCGGGGTGGGGAACGCTGGATTTTCTGAAGCGACCAAACTCTGCGCCGAGAAGGTAGGAGGAACCTCTGATCTTGCTTGCAAGCTCAACGGAGGAGGTGCAGGGAACAAGGTTCTTGCAGTTGATCTCAACCGAGTTTTTTGTAAGTCTGTTAATGTTTGCGCCCATCGAAGCGAGAAGGTCGAGCAGGGTCTCGATGTCACTCACGGGGGGGATGTTATCGATGATACAGGTCTCCTCGTTGAGAATACATGCGCAGATTATGGGAAGCGCCGCATTTTTTGCGCCGCAGATAGATACGTTGCCGTAAAGGGGATGTCCGCCGTTGATGATGATCTGTTCCATGATTTGCCTCCGTGAATTCCGCTTGATAAACGGTTTGTAATTTGTGCTCGACTTGCATATCTTGCCTTGTTTTTTTGTTCGTTTGCGCCTGCTCGTTTTGTGTCGAAAACAAGGTTATTTTGTTGATTTGCGTCGTTGAGTGGGATGTTATTATTATAGCATAAACGCGCATAAAAGTAAATAGATTTTATGCATAATTAATAATTTATTTACAATTTAAATTTCCAAAAAATTGGAATTAATTTATCGAATAAAATCTAATTTTTTAAATTGATACGACGAATCAAATGTTCTATATTACATTTATTCGGTGCGAAATAAAAACAAAAAAATAACAAAACGGCAAAAAATAAATAAAATTAAAATAAAAATCGAATTTAATTCAAAAAATATGTCGTTGTTACAATAATTGATTTTACTACGACATAAAAACGAATAAATATTCAAAAATCAAATGCGCATAAATGCACAAAAAAAGCATCTCACGGACATTATATTCCGCAAAATGCTTTTTTGTTAAATATTTTATTTCGGATGGTCAATCGATCAGTTTTTTGTTTTTAAAATATGCTACCGTCAGGTCAACTACCATTCCGTAGCTCTTCTTTCCCTCGGTTCCCTGAGCTTTGAGATAAACGTCGTTAACCGTTCCCGAAACCTTGCTTGAAACCGATTTTTCATATTTTTTGAAGAAATTGCTGTAGGCTACAAGCTCACCCTTAACGGAGCTATCCAAAGAAGCCGAAACATTCTTATATTCGTTTGAATCGGCTTTTCTGAGTGCAACCGCAACGTATTCGTACATATTTAAGTATGCGCTATACCTGATGTAAGGGTCTTCGGAAAGAATGCACACCAAAAACGCCATCATATTTGCTTCGTCCTCGCGTGCTATGCCTCTTTGGTGAGCAAGCTCGTGGGCGGCTGTGAACGGAATAGTATAGTCGGGAAGATTAACGTTGATATTTGATTCTCCCGTAAAGAAGGAATAAACTCCCGCAATATGGGCGTAGGACATAGCCTCGCTAACCATTACCGGTTTCAATCTGCTGTAAAAATCGGGAATAAAATCGTATTCCTTGGATGCCTTGCCGTAAGCATCGATCAGCTTATCGTTCATTTCGCCAAAGCTGTAAGGCATTTCGGAGAAACCGTCCTCTCTGAAGCTTACCAAAGGTGCCAGCTCGTTGATTCTTTCTATAAGATACTCGGTGGTAGCAGAAAGCTCGTATTTATCTACGGGAACGGCTTCTATTCCGATCTTTTCTTCAAGCGCGGAGGTCTTATAGCCGTTTCCGAGACAAAGAACGAAGGTTGAAAGAAAGATAGACATGATCGAAAAAATACAGACGACCGAAACGAGGGATGCGCGCATTGTTGCGCAACGGAATTTCAAAAGATACCATATTGATGCAGCGAATATTAAAGGAATGAGCAGAATTATCAGCTCCGCTATTGAAAACCTTGTTATGTTGCTTATCTGTGCCAGCAAAAAACGCATGCCTGCTCCGAGAGTTGCGTTTATGAAGTCGGAAAAGCTTTGATTAAAGCAGGCGATAAGGTATATTACGGCACAAACAGCGGCGAAGCCTAAAGCGACGTAACAGATTATAGGTATTTTTTCGTATTTTGACCTTTTGGGGATCCATTTTTCGCTTTCCTGTTGCTCTGCGGCGGCAAAGTCGTTCGGGGACGGATGGCAGAGGTCTTGTTCTTCGGGAGAACTTTTCCTTTTTCTTTTTATCATATTTTTATCCTTATAATATTATATATTATTTTGAAATGCAATTAAAGCCTTCTCTGAAAACCTTTTCAAGATCACAGTTATAGTGTTTCGCCGCAAGTATCATATCGTCGGGCGGCGGGGAGATGAATTCCGAAATATCCTCGCTGTAAGGAAGGGGGAGTGAGAGATATGCGGCGTGGAGAGCGTGCCTGTTTATTATTTCATCCTCGCATCCGTAAACGTCATCGCCGAGAATAGGATGACCGAGGTGAGCAAAATGCACTCTTAACTGATGCGTTCTTCCCGTAACGGGTATTGCTTCCACTACGCTGATACTGTTATTTGAAAACAGTAATCGCCATTTTGTGATCGCGCGAAATGATTCCTCGTCCTCGGCACTTCCGATACAACGGACTATTATACTTTCGGATTGCCTTTTCATATACGTATCAATAATCTGAAAGCTGCCGTCGCCCTCGATCTTGCCTTTAAGGATTGCAATATATTTTTTACCTATTAGCTGTTTTTGTCTTGCGTAATACATAAAGGACGCAGATATAGAGTGCTTTGCTACCAGAGAAATGCCGCTTGTGTTACGGTCAAGTCTGCCGATGGGACGGAAAACGAAGGGGATAGCGCGCTCACGGTATATGTATGAGACCGCGTTTGCCAAGGTATCGTCGATATGTCCGTGAGAAGGGTGAGTAGGCATATGCGGAGGCTTGTCGATCAGCATAAGGTCGTCGTTTTCAAATATTATATTCAGAGGGATATTTACGGGAAGTATGTCGGAGTTGCATTCTTCGGGAAGATCGGTCTCGTTGACCGAGATAACGTCATTTTCCCGTAAAACGTACCTGACCGTTACATGTACTCCGTTAACGAGTATTCCCAAGGGATATCTTTTCAGTGCAGCGAGAGCGTTTGAAGAGATTCTGAGTTTTATTTTTAGAAATGAAAGAACGGTTTTACCCGAAAGATCCTTCGTTATTTTGAAAGTCATAAGCCACCTTATATCAATAAAACGTATATTTCTATTATAACACCTTTTGGTTATGAATATAAGAAGATTTTGTGAAATCAATAAAAATAATTGGAATATGGGCGCGGTGCCCAAAATATAATTATACAAAGAAATCTTACGGAGGAAGAATTATGAAAAGAATAAAGATCATTTGCGCTCTCATTCTTTCGTTGAGCGTTGCGGCGGGAATAGCCACGGTTTCTGCGTTTGCGGAGGATGGAAGTGCGCTTTATAATCTGCCCGTTTCAACCATAGAGGTTGAAAGAAATACCGATAGCGTGTCTTACGGTTTGCAGGTGATAGCAGAGAGTAAGGCTATCATAATGACGGGAATAAAGGGAAATGCTCTGAGCTTTTCCGCAGAGCGCTTTGCCTGTGCCATGAATCTGTCGAAAATCGATTCTATAACCGTTACCGAATTGCCGAACATAACTTGCGGAGAACTGTATATCGGAAGTGAGGGAGTCTCGGTCGGTCAGAAAATTAAGGCATCTGATATTGCCCTTATGACCTACGAAGAAGCCGATAGCGGCGTCGGATGCGCAACGTCTTTTGAATTCAAAGTCAACGACAGCGGGTATACGGTTACTTGTAATATAAACATGATAGATGAGATAAACTATTCGCCCACGTTGTCTTTGGCTCCTGCCATTTCTTTGCACTGTGATACCTATCGTGACGTGAAGGCGTGCGGAGTACTGTCGGCATACGATCCCGAAGGCGACGCGCTGGTTTATGAAATAGTGGATTATCCGAAAAACGGAAGAGTGTATCTCGACAATGAAATGCTTGGAACCTATACTTACGTTCCCGATTCGTCCTATACGGGTGAGGATAGCTTCAGATACGTAGTTTTTGATGAGTTTGGCAATTACAGCGAATCAAAAGAGGTGAAGGTGTCTGTATCCACTCCCTCCGTGTCTGCCGTTTACAGTGATCTTTTGGATGACGGGCTCTATGCTCATGCGATATCCGTAACGGAAAGCGGACTTATGAACGGAGTTCAGGTAGGTGATTACTATTACTTTGAAGCTGACAGAGAGGTAAGCCGTGTTGAGTTTATAGTTACGGCTATGAAAGCGATAGGGATAAACAACGTACCCGATTCCGACAAGACTGTTTTCTTTGATGATTCCGAAATTAATCCCGAGATGAAGGGTTACGTGTCTCTTGCGTATTCCAAAGGGTATATAAGCGGTAAAAAGATAGACGGACAATTATATTTCGACCCCGATGAGACTATAAAGGTATCCGAAGCTGCGGTTATAATCAGCAATATGATAGGATATGCCAGCCCCAAGGTAACACCCGTATTTGCGGATGCAAACGAAATACCCGAGTGGTCGGAAAAGGCAATAAAGTCTTTGCACACGTTGGGGATTCTTGAACTTCCCGATATGAAGGTCTCCGCAGGGGTCAACGTTACGAGAGGAGAAATGGCAAAGCTTATTAACAAAACTATGTCGGTAATTAATTGAAATCATTTTTTTGAAGCGGTGTGATCTACACCGCTTTTTTTGTTGACAACGTCTTTTTTATGTGATATAATATATATATCATATAAACTTATAAAGAGGTACAAATATGATTATTAAATCTAAAGTCAAAACGTTATCGTTAATATTGGCGGCTTTTGTTTTGATTGGTGCATTGGCTTCATGTTCCGATTTTTTAGATGCCGGAGCCAATACTGAATCAAGCAACGAGCTTTCCAATAGAGAGACAGCATCTTCTGCCAACACAGACTCTGGTGTTACGCAGGAAAGTAGCTCAGAAGAATCAGATTCTGTTACAACAGGCAGTCAGCCCGAAAGCTCAGGAAGTGAGACCGATGGCAGTCAGCCCGAAAGCTCGGGAAGTGAGACCGAAGGCAGTCAGCCCGAAAGCTCGGGAAGTGAGACCGAAGGCAGTCAGCCCGAAAGCTCGGGAAGTGAGACCGATAGCAGCAAACCCGAAGATTCGGTGACCGACACTCAAGAATCACAGTCCGAGTCGGAAACCAATATGATAATCGGAGACGAGGTAGAATATGCTTCTGCTTTCACTGTATCGAAGGTCTTCACGTCGGATATGGTCATTCAGCGAAACGAGTACGTAAGAGTCTGGGGGTTTGCTGATGAAAGCGAGAACGGGAAAAAAGTCAGTGCCTCATTCATGGGTGAACGGGCAGACGCAATTATTGAAAACGGCGAATGGGAAATCGTGTTCTGTCAAATGTATGAGGCAAACAAAGAGCTTGGTAATAACCTCAGAGTTTACGGCGCCGACGGCGTGGAGTTCGTTTTTGAAGATATACTTATAGGCGACGTTTTTATGGTTATCGGTCAGTCGAACGTGCAGTACGATATTGCCGGATATCTTTCTTCTGAGCCTAATTTGAAATGGACTAAGGATCTTCTTCGCGACGATTCCATAATACGCTTCAATTATAACTCCAATACTCAAAGAGAGGGATATCCCACCATCGGAACCGACGAGATCTGCAAGGACGTCGTTAACGATTTCGGCTGGGTAAAGCCCGACGCCGATAATATTAACGGTCTTTCTGCTATAGGATATTTTATCGCGCATCAGATAACCGAGCTTACCGAAAACGGAATTCCCGTGGGTATCGCACAGTTCTCGGCAAACGGACGTCCTTTGAGCGTATTTATGCCCAACGAGCTTGCTGAGGAGCTTGGAAGCGACTATTTCAGTGAGGAAAAGGGAATTTACATAGACAATTACTACGCTCACGTTGAAGCGAGATATATGTATAACCAATATATCATGCCCTTTGAGAAAATGCCTATCGCAGGTATAGTATGGTATCAGGGTGAGGCGGAAAGCAATAGCACGCTTTCTTCGGTTTATGTTGAGAGATTTACCGCGCTTATGGAGTATATGCGCTCCACTCATAATCTTGTAAACGAGGAATTTCCCGTGTTCTTCGTTGAATATCCTTCGGTTTACAAGGTTGAAGGCTCAGGTGCCTATCTTGACACCGGAATGATAAGAGCAACCGTTGGAATGATCCCCAATTCGTTGTCAAATTCTTACGTTGCCGTTTGCAGTGACCTGTGGAACGATAGGACCAATGACAACAATATCCATCCCTATTGCAAATACGAGCAGGCGGAAAGAGTTACCGATCTTATGCAGGCGGTAATTTACGGAACCAAGACCCTTGATGAAGCTACGGGTCCCATACTCGTGTCTTATGAGTTTGCAAGCGATAAAAAATCCGTAGTGCTGAAGTTCACGAACTACGGCGAAGGACTCACGACGTCAGACGGCGGCACCGAGGTGTTGGGCTTTGGCGGAATGGATAATTCGTACGGAGTAATGGATGAAAGCAGATGTTCAGTTACGGCTACCATAACCGCTCCCGATACGGTTACGGTCGTGTTCAGCAGAAGAGCTATGGGTGTTGCGTATAATTACGTTGCCGCAAACTTTTTCGGCGTCGACGTAAATCTGTGTGACAGTTACGGAAATCCCGCAAAGGGAATAGTGGTATATTTAGGAAAATAAAAATAAAAAAGAATGAGGCGGTTCAGTTTGCCTCATTCTTTTTTATTTCGGTCATCGGATGCACCCAAACACCGTATTCGTTTTTAAAATAAACCTTGAAATTGAAAGCGTCGGAGGGAATTGATCTTGAGAAAACACCGCAATGCATAGGTAGGTACGTCACGAATGGGAGTCCACTTAAAGTCGGTCAACTGCTTCGCTCTTGCAATGACCGCCGCCTGAGCCGCATATTCGGGGAGTGTGCTTTTCAAAGTTCTTTTCATATTAATATTTTACCCCTTGAAAGGGTTCTTCGCCGCCGCATCCTTCATTTCCTGAATGACTGCCTTGGGCTTTTTTGCCTTGAATATCGCCGAGCCCGCAACGATAACGTTTGCGCCGGAGGAGGTAAGGAGACCAACGTTCTTTTCGTTGATCCCGCCGTCAACCTCAATGTCGAGACTTATGCCACGCTCGGAAACGTACTTGCGAAGCGCAGAAACCTTTTCAAGAGTTTCGGGAATAAGAGACTGACCGCCAAATCCGGGCTCTACGGTCATAATAAGAGCCATATCAATATGACCAAGGAAGGGGAAAAGATGTTCTACGGGAGTCTTGGGAGAGATAGCCAGCGCGGCTTTCATCTCGTAAGAATGGATAAGATGAATTACCGACATAGGATTCTCACAAGCCTCGTAATGAACGGTTATTATATCTGCGCCCGCCTTAACGAAGCGGTCTATGTATCTTTCGGGACGCTTGATCATAAGATGTACGTCGAAGATCATATCGGTGGTCTTTCTGATGCCCGCGATAAGCTCGGGACCGAAGGATATATTGGGGACGAAAGCGCCGTCCATTATGTCAAGATGAAGATACTGGGCGCCTGCGTCTTCAACTCTTTTTATATCCGCTTCAAGGTTTGCGTAGTTTGCAGCAAGCAGGGAGGGGGCAATATAGATCATAGTTTATTCCAGACCTTTCTTATTTATAAATTACAGTGGAATTTTGTCGACGAATGGCATAAACTGTCGTAAGGCAACGCTTCGGGGATAGCCTTTTTCGTCGTTAAAAAAATGGAAGTTTGATTTATTGATCGGGGTGTTTCCGTGGCGATTTATATAGGGGTCGTTAGCTTTGACGGCCCCATTCGTCACGCTTTTTCAAGCAAACAGACTGCGTGAGCAGATATGCCCGAACCGTCGCCCGTGAATCCGAGCTTTTCCTCGGTTGTTGCCTTTACGCTGACGTTTTCAACGTCTGTGTCGAGTGCAAGGGCGATGTTTTCTCGCATTTTTTCTATGTGAGGCGCCATTTTTGGGGCTTGTGCAATTACGGTAGCATCTAAGTTGCCGATCTTGTAGCCTTTTTCTTTCATAACGGAAGCAACTTTCTTGCAGAGAAGAATGCTGTCTGCTCCCTCGTATGCGGGATCGTTATCGGGGAAGAGCTTTCCAATGTCTCCGAGACAGAGCGCACCGATTACCGCATCCATAACCGCATGGGTAAGCACGTCCGCATCGGAATGACCGAGAAGACCTTTGGAATAGGGAATATCAACACCGCCGATTATGCATTTTCTGCCTTCAACAAGCCTGTGTACGTCGTAACCGTGACCTATCCTCATAGCTTTTCCTCCTCACGATCGATATCCGCTTTTTTTTCGATTGCCTTAGCTCTTGATTTGAGTATTGCCTCGGCAAAGTAAACGTCAACGGGTTCTGTGATCTTAATGTTTTCCCTTGAGCCTTCGATAAGCTTTACGGGAATACGGATGTGTTCAAGAAGGGAAGCGTCGTCGGTTCCTTCAAATTTCTCATCCCTTGCTATATAAGTAGCCGCACGGAAAGCGTTGACTTTGAATACCTGAGGCGTCTGCGCCTGCCAAGTTTGCGCTCTTTCCGGAGTGTTTTCAATGAAGTTGTTTTTGTCTCCGATCTTCACCGTGTCTACTGCCTTTAAAGCAAGTATTGCGCCGCCGTGGAGATATGCACCGTGACAGACCTTGTGTATCAGTTTCTCGGTTATGAGGCATCTTGCCGCGTCGTGAATAGCGATAAATTTGGATCTTTCGTCAACGGCGTCTACACCCTTGCGTGCAGATTCCTGCCTTGTTTCTCCGCCTTCTATGACCTTAAAAGGCTTTTTTATATTGTATTTTTCGGAAAATCCGTCGTATTTTTCAATTTCGTCTGCTTTTGCTACTACTATTATTTCGTCGATAAGCTCCGAATTTTCAAATTCTATCAGTGTTCTTGCCACGACGGGAATACCGTCGACTTCAAGAAATTGCTTCGTGGACGAGCCTCCCATTCTTCTCGACGAGCCTGCGGCGAGAATTACGGCAGACGTAAAATACTTCTTTTCGGTCTTTCCGATTATCGCACGAATAACTTCGGCGACCTTATGAGGATTATCCTGTCTTTCTGACATTTCAGATACGCCTTTCTTATTTATCAGTTGTCCTTTTCGATGTCGGAGATCATATCTACTCTTGATTGATGTCTGCCGCCCTCAAATTCGGTTTCGATGAAAAGGTCTACCATATCGCAAGCAAGACCTGCGCCTACTACTCTTCCGCCCATGCAAAGGACGTTTGCGTTGTTGTGCATTCTGGTCATTCTTGCGGAGAAGGTGTCGGAGCAACAAGCCGCACGGATACCGTTGTGCTTGTTTGCCGCTATGGAAATGCCGATGCCGGTTCCGCAAACGAGAATTCCAAGCTCAAATTCACCGTTTTGGATCTTTTCGCAAGCTGCGCGTGCGTAGTCGGGGTAGTTGCAGGATGAGGTAGAGTATGTTCCTACGTCGGTAACCTCAATACCTTTTTTAGTAAGATGAGCGATTATTTCATTTTTAAGTTCAAATCCGCCGTGGTCGCAACCGATTACTATTTTATTGGTTTTCATAATTATTTACCTCATTTAAATTATTGTAATTTACTTTATACCCAAACGCTCGTTTCTTTCGCGCTCTGCCTGAGAGGGACGCAGATATACGGGGACGAGTTTGGCGTCGGTAAGATACTCTCCCGCCTTATACTTGTTCAGAGCGCAGCGAGCTACGCTGTAAGCACTTTGATATCTGTATCTTTCGGGAACAAACTGTACGTTGGTCTTCTTAAAGCCTTTTTCGGTGATCCCGTAACCGTCTCCAACAAGGAAAACAGGTTTTTCACAATTTGAAAGCTCCTCGTCAAGCTCTTCAATGGAAAGTGCTCGGTCGGGGCATAGTCTCTCAAGCTTTCCGTCAATACATTCAAAGAGAGCGTTATATACTTGATTTCTCCTTGCGTTCATAACGGGGCAAATAATGCCTTCAGATCCTATGAGATTATAAGCCAATGCCTCAAGGGTGGAGACCGATACCGAGGGCTTGTTCTTTCCGTAAGCCAAGCCTTTGACCGTTGCAACGCCTATTCGAACGCCTGTGAACGATCCGGGTCCCGTACTGCACGCAAAGCAATCGACCTCGTTGATCGATACTTCGGATATTTTTAAAATTTGTTCAACCACCGGCAAAAGCGTTTGGGAATGAGTGTTCCCCGTGTTTACCGTCATTTCTGCGATCAATACGTTGTCTTCGCAGAGCGCGGCGGTACAGACCTCGGCGGTAGTATCAAGCGAAAGGATTTTCATTGTTATCAAACTCCAATAAGACTGATGGTAATTTTTCTGTTATCCGAAAGATCGATCTTTTCTATCTCTACTTTGATGTAACTTTCGGGAAGAGCGTAGGGTATCATTTCGCACCATTCGGCGATACATACAGCGTCGGGGCGAAGGTAATCGTAAAATCCGATAGAATAGAGATCGTCTTCGTCGGTGATACGGTACATATCGAAATGATATACTCTTTTTACACCGCCGATAGTGATCGGGCATTTGTATTCGTTAACGAGAGCAAAAGTAGGAGATTTTACCGTAGAACCTTTACAAAGCTCCGAACAGAATCCTCTGACGAAAGCCGTTTTACCGACTCCCAGGTCACCGTACATGGCAACGAATCTCGGAAGCTCGGGATTCTTTGTAAGCGTTTGCGCCAGCTCTTTACCCAATAACTCGGTGCGGTCCGTTTGCGAAGTTGTGGTGTTTATAGGAAAATTATTCATAGTTTACGTATCAGCTATGCGCGTATTTTGACATTGAATCTATGGCGGTGATAAATCTTTCGTCGTTTCTTATGGGAGACCAAATGCGGTTTGCAAATCTGCCGCGGAGCAGCTTGTCGCAAAGAGTAAGTCCCTCAAATCCTTCGTGCTTTTCGCTCTTGTATTCGATGGTATTCAAGAGAACCGACTCGTATTTTGCCGACTCGGGGAGAGAATCGAACGCAGTTGCGTAGGTCGCCATTTTCTCAACGCAATCGAGAGCTGCGGTTCTGTTGCCCTTCAGGAGATAGAGCATAGCCAACTGACGGAATGAGTTTGCCAATCGGTCATTATAATAAAGGTAATTGCCGTCAAACACCACCTCTAATATAGCCACGCCTCTTTCCATGATCTCAATTTTTTGATCGACTGTGTAACGGTCCTCGGAAATGTCGGGAACACAGGCTATGTTATACATATGCCACCACATATTATCGGCAAACTCCATAATGTTGTTCTGCGCCTGATTGAACGCTATCTCGCCCGTAAGCACGGTTGCCTTAACGATCTCCTTGCTGTAATCCATGCTGTGAAGCTTTTCTGCAATATCGAGAGCCATTTTATCGTTATCAAGCTGGTGAGAGTATATATCACAGAGGGTCTTTTTGGTTTCGTCGCGAAGCTCGTCGTCGGTGCAGTAATCAAGGATGTGATTGCAAAGAGATACTGCCTCTATAAGGTCGTTCTTTCTGGGCTTTCCCTCTGCGGATATAGCGGAAAGAGTCTTTGCAAGCTCAAGCTGAATTTCGAAGGACGAGGGGATCTCCGCGTATGCTTCGCGAAGAAGGGCGAGACACTCGCCAAGCTTTTCATTTTCGAAAAGAGCGGTTGATCTTTCAAGGTATTCTCTTATTCTGGATTCCTTCTGAATGCTGTCGTAACAAAGAAGCTCGTCCATTCCAACACCGAAAAAGTCTGCGATCTGCGGAAGCGTTTCGATGTCGGGATAGCATATTTCAGACTCCCAGCGAGAAACTGCCTGAGGAGTTACTCCAAGGTATGCTGCCAGCTTGTCCTGAGTGATATCGTTGTTTTTTCGCAAAAGACGGATCTTTTTGCCTATTTTGAGTCCTGTCATAAAAAAGCCTTTCGTCAAATAAATTTACATAACTAATATAATTATATAACATAATACGGCGAATGTCAATATTCAATTTACAGAAAGCAACGAATTGTTTAAAAATTTTTTAGAAGAAAAAATTAAAATCCTCTTTACTTTCATTTGATAAAGTGGTACAATGAATATGTAAATCCCCGCATCGCCAATTCTTTAATCATCAAATAAAAGCCCGAAAGAGGTATTATATGAAAAAAGATCACGATGAGAATATCGATTTTTTGTTCAGAAGCATAGCTTCGATTGAAAATGCAGGAGAGTGCAAGAGCTTTTTTGAGGATATCTGTACCACCTCGGAAATTCTTGAAATGTCCCGCAGACTTAAGGCTGCGAAGATGCTCAGCGAAGGGGTGATCTATTCCGAGATCGCCGCGCAGACAGGTCTCAGCACGGCTACTATAAGCCGAGTAAACCACTGTCTCAAATACGGTAGCGAGGGATACCTCAAGGTTCTTGAAAGAATGAAGCTTGAGGATAAAAAATTAGGTAAATGATCGGGAGATAAGCTATGCCCGCATACGATGCAATTGCAAGCGTTTACGATAACATCAATTCCGAGATAGATTACTCGGCTTGGGCGGATTTTATCGAGGAATGCTTTAAAAGATATTTGAAAGAAAAACCCGAGCTGGTTCTCGATCTGGCTTGCGGTACGGGAAGTATGACTCTTCCTCTTGCACGGCGCGGTTACGATATGATCGGCGCGGATATGAGTGAGGATATGCTTACCGAGGCTATGGACAAGGCTTACGATAATGGAATCGAGGGTATCCTGTTTTTGAAACAAGATATGAGATGCTTCGAGCTTTACGGTACGGTCGGAGCGATCGTTTGCTGTCTCGACAGTGTAAACTATCTTACCGAGGACGGCGATCTTGAAAAATGCTTCAAGTGCGCTCACAATTATCTCGATCCCGACGGACTTTTTATTTTCGACGTAAATACGCCCTATAAATTTGAAAATATCTACGGTAACAATCACTACATCTTCGAGGACAAAAATTCATTCGGAGAAAACGCTTATTGCGGATGGCAGAACGAGTATGACGGAGAAACGAAGCTGTGTAATTTCTATCTTTCGGTGTTTACTGAGGAAGATGATGGACGTTTTTCACGCGCCGACGAGGTTCAGACGGAGAGATGTTATTCAAAAGAAGATCTGACGGAAAACCTTGAAAAGAGCGGTTTTGAAGTCCTCGGATTTTTCGGAGATTACGGCTTCTCACCCCCCGAAAACGATTGTGAACGATGGTATATCGTTGCAAGAGCAAAAAAATAAATTTAAGCAGATACAGGAGCAAAAATGGCACAGTCTAAAATTTTACGCGCAATGACAAGCGACGGAAGCGCAAGAATACACGTAATAAATTCAACCGACATCGTTAATAAAGCGATAGAATATCACAAAACCAGCGCTACCGCAACCGCTACTCTCGGCAGACTTCTCACGGTTACCAGTATGATGGGATGTATGCTTGGCGACAAGGAGGATACCATTACCGTTTCTCTTAACGGTGACGGACCTGCAGGCAGAGTTCTGGCGGTCGGTGATTATATCGGAAACGTTCGAGGATACATTCAGAATCCCGCCGTTGAGATACCCTTAAAGCCCAACGGAAAGCTTGACGTAAGCGGTGCGGTTGGCAAGGGATTTCTTAATCTTATCAAGGATATGGGATCTGCCGAGCCTTATAACGGTTCAATTGAGCTTGTTTCGGGCGAGATAGCCGAGGATATCGCGTCCTACTACGCTCAAAGCGAGCAGGTTCCTACGGTCTGCGCTCTCGGCGTGCTCGTGGATACAGATCTCAGCTGTAAGGCTGCGGGAGGTATCATCATTCAGCTTCTACCTTTCGCCGACGACGAGACAATTACCAAAATAGAAAAGAATATTCCTTTCCTCGCAAACGTATCCCGTCTTTTTGACAAGGGCATGAGCAACGAGGAGATAGCTGCACTGGCTCTTCAGGGTATCGAATACGACCTCTTTGATGAGATCGACGTGGATTACCTATGCACCTGCTCGAGAGAACGAATGGAGAGGGCGATGAGATCTATCGATCCCAAGGAGCTTCGCAATATGTTCGACGAGCAGATCGCCGAGGGCAAGCCCGAGGAGCTTGAGATACAGTGCAGATTCTGTAATTCAAAATACACATTTAAGCCCGAAGATTTAATTTGACACTTAAGAAAACTTACGCAAATAGCATTCTGATATAACCGAAAGGAGTCATCATGGAGTTTCAAAATAAAACAGCTTTAATAACTGGCGGAGCATCAGGTATCGGCTTTCTCACCGCCAAATGTATGGCGAAGGAAGGCGCAAACGTGCTGCTGGTTGATATCAACGAAAGGTCTCTTATCGAAAAAGCGGCAGAGATCAATGCCGATGGCGTTGGTAAGGCTGAATATGCCGTTTGCGACGTTAGAGAATATGAGCAGGTCGTAGCCGCAACCGACAAGGCTGTTGAAAAATTCGGGAGATTGGATATTCTCGTAAATTGCGCGGGCGGATGTGAGCGCCGTTGTAACAATTACGAGGGAGACTGGCTGGATATGCCCCCTGAGATCTTCGATTGGGGAGTTGACGTAAATTTGAAGGGTCCCTTCTATTTCTCCCAGGCGGCTATGAGACACATGGTCAAGCAGAAAGGCGGCGTGATCATTTATTTGGGTTCGATCTGCGGAGAAGAGGCTGCGCTTTCTATGGCTTACGCTGTTTCCAAGGCTGGACTTATGAACGCTCTTGTAAAATCGGTCGCTCAATACGGCGCCCGCCACAACGTGCGTGCCGTTTGCGTAAGCCCGGGACCTGTACTCACCCGTGAGGCTATGGGCAAGCTGAGAACTCTCGTCGGCAGAGCCGCAGAGACTCAGGAGATCGTTGATTTCATTATGTATATGGCATCGGATAGGGCTGCCTTTATCACGGGCAGCAACCATCTTATCGACGGCGGCAGGATCGCCATGACGAGAGGATAAAACCAAAAATTCTTCATTGGAGGATAAAAAATGATCTATTCAACCACACTTGACGTTTTGGCTACGACCTTTGGCAGAGGAAAGGGAATTGAAGTTATCGCCGATGCAGGTTTCCCCGCGATTGATTTTTCCATGTTCCGTGATCTTGATTTCGCATTTGCCGATAACTGGAAGGAAAACACTCTGCTGTTCAAAAACATAGCCGACTCCAAGGGAGTTATCTTCAATCAGGCGCACGCCCCCTTCGGCGGCGGCTGGGAAAAGTACACCAAGGAAACGGCTCCCATGTTCCCCCGTCTTTTTGAGGTCTGCGCTCTCCTGGGCATAAAGAACATAATCGTTCACCCCATCCAGAAGGTTCCTTACCTCGGTCGCGAGGAGGAAATGTTTGAACTCAATATGGAGTTTTACAATTCATTGGCACCTCACGCAAAGAACTGCGGTGTCAAGATCGCAATCGAAAATATGTGGCAGAACAGACCTGTTACCGGTTACATTTGCGACGATGTCTGTGCAGATCCCAGAGAGCTTAACCGTTATTACGATATCTTAAATGATCCAGAGGCATTTACAGTTTGTCTCGACCTCGGTCACGTAGCCCTTTGCGGCAGAGAGCCTCAGGATGCTATCAGAACCATCGGTCACGACCGTCTCGGTTGTCTCCACGTTCACGACGTAGACTACGTTCATGACCTTCATACTCTCCCCGGAAGTGCGAAAATCAACTGGGATGCGGTCTGCCACGCGCTGGCTGACGTTGACTATAAGGGAGATTTCACACTTGAAGCCGACAACTTCCTGCTTAAATACGACCCCGAGTTCCGTCCCACTGCCACAAGATTTATGGCAGACGTTTGTAAGTATCTGACAGATAAAATTGAACGCTACAAAAGCGAAAAGTAACATTTGATAAAAAGCATATGATTATTTAACAGAAAAAATCCGATAGTCCACGAAAGCTATCGGATTTTTTATTGTTGTTATTGCTTTTTCATTTGACGCAAGAATAAAAATATCGCAACGGCAAGAATAACTGCCGTATATCCAATCACCCACCAAATGTGTTGGTATATATCAGAAAAGTTGCCGGCGATGATCGCGCGTTCCATTTCTACCGCATGGACGAAGGGAAGGGCGTAGGAGATTTTTTTGAAGGCCCCGCCAACGAGCTCAAGATCGAACCATATTCCCGCCAACCAAGCGGAAAGGTTTGTCAGAAGAGCGCCGCAGATACCGCCAACCTGTTTATCGTTAAGGATACTGCCGAAAAGCAGTCCCAAAGCAATGTAAAAGATTGAAATCGGTATCATAGACAATATGGCGTAAAGTATATTTACCGATATAGGAAGCTTTAAAACTATTGCGGCTGCGTAGCATATAACGCTTTGAGCTATTGCAATAGGGATCATAGGCAGGGTATAACCCAATATGAAATCCATGGGAGTAAGAGGAGTGGTGTAAAGCCTTTGTAACAAAGAGCTGCTTCGGTCTTTTGATATTACGGTTGCGGAAAACAGGGTCATAAATGAAAGTCCGAATACCGTAACGCCAGGAGCCAAGTGCTGTATTTCAAACAGACTTACAGGTATATTTGCCTGTATTACGCTCATTAAGATCAGTAAAACGAGGGGAAATCCAAGACCGAAAAACAGTGTCAGGGGATCGCGGAGTATTTCTTTTGCGTTTCTTTTTGCAAAGGTCATCATTCTCATTTCGTCACCTCCCTAACGGTTTTTATAAACGCTTCTTCAAAGCTGTTCGTCCCTGCGTTTTCTTTTATTTTTTCGGAAGTGTCGCAGATCAGCAGTTTGCCGTCTTTCATGATTGCAATTCTGTCGGAAAGAGCTTCTGCCTCTTCCATATAGTGAGTAGTCAAAATTATCGTGACGCTGCCTTTCAAAGAGCGGATTATGTCCCAAAGCTCGCTTCGGGCGATAACGTCGAGACCTAACGTCGGTTCGTCAAGAAACAGGATCTTAGGCTCGCTTATAAGCGCCATTGCAATGCTGAGCCTTCTTTGCCAACCGCCTGAAAGCTTGCCCGCTTTTCTTTCGATAACGCTTTGAAGGGAGAGCAGAGAAGTCAGTTCATTTATTTTCGCCGTTCGTTTTTCTTTTGAAAATCCGTGAACTCCGCACATAAGCTCAAGGTTTTCGCGAACCGAAAGAGCGGGGGCTATTGCGGTTTCTTGAGGGGATATAGCTATAAACGTTTTTATCTCCGAAGCATCTCTGCAAATACTTTTGCCTAACAGATAAGCATCGCCCTCCGTGGGTTGTGTAAGGCAGGAGAGCATTTTTATTGTAGTGGTTTTTCCTGCGCCGTTTATTCCGAGGAGAGAGAAAAGCTCTCCCTCTTTGATTTTAAGTGACAGCCCGTCTACGGCAACTATGTCCTTATATCGTTTAGTAAGATTTTCCGTTCTGATTGCATCCATTATTTTTCCTCCTCAGCCAAGTGTCTTGCAAGCACTCCTTGATAAATATCGGTCAGCATATTGCTTATAAGCCCCCATTCAAGATTTACGAAGTTGGTGGCAAGTATAGTTCCTATGCCGTGAACGCAAACCCACATTTCCATATGCATAAGCTCGGCTCTTTCTTTTGTAAATCCGTTAGCCTTCATTATCATTTCTACCGAAGCATTAAATTCAAGCGTGGGTATCGGCTCCCGACGGTTTTGGTCACACATGAACAAGAGCTTAAAAAGCTCTTTTTCTTCACTTGCAAAACGGATATAAGCCATACCCGCCGCCTTATAGGGAGGGTATTTTCCGCCTTCAAGTTCAGTTTTGATAAATCCGATATAATGATCGTACGCCGCGAGAATTACGGTGTTCTGAAGCTCCTCCATACTCGTAAAATTTGAAAAAATAGGTTGAGTGGAGCAGTTCATGGCATTTGCTATATTTCTTGCATTGATTACCGACTCTCCGTTTTGTCGTATTAGATCAAGGCAGGTTTGTATTATGTCATTTTTTGTTATTTTTACCTTTGGCGGCATGATATTCTCCTTATATAACTACCGATATATAACAATTGTTATTTTACCACAAGTGCCGAGCGTTGTCAATAGGTAATTTTGATTTTCACAAAAAAATTTGCCCCCGTTCCGAACGAAACGAGGGCGTTTTTGAAAAATGTTTAAATACTATGTTTTCTGCAAAGCTTTTTGAGTAATTCGGAAAGAGGAAAGACCAAAACTCCGGCCACTAAATTTCCGAAAGCGTGTATGGCATCCCAAGGCAGGCCAGCGATGATCCAAGCAACCATAGCATCAAAATCCAAGTGAAACATAATTGCCTGAGCGGGAGCGTACAAGGTGCCGTATGCGAGACCGTGTAAGCCGCAGATCAACGGGTATACCGTACAGCATAACCATTTGGGCATTTTTTTAGGCAAAAGCATCGTTATAGCCCAAAGAATAGTCCAAAGGTATAAATACGGGATCCACCACAAATTGAACCCTCCGTACAATCCGATAAGAATAACGTTGATATAGATAGGGATCAATGCTTTTGCGCGGAAAACCAAAGTGTAGGTTATGGTCAACACTCCGAGCAGATGAATGTTGGGCAAAAATTCCATAACTATTTTTGAGCAGAACATCAGCGAACCAAGCATTGAAAAAATTGCAATTTCCCAAATCCTTTTGCGCCAAACGTCCTTTTCTCTCAATTTATTTTTTGATGAATTACTTTGTGTAGACAAATCTGTAAGCTTCTCCGCCGCTTATTTGAGTATCGTTGACTCCAACCATCATATAGTCATCGCCCTCATAGAAAGCCCAATATGCCTGATCCTTCTCCCAACTCGCTTCGATACCGTTAAGAACGTTAAAGAATGAAGCGTCGTTAATAAGCTTATGCTCGAACATAGCCTCACCGAGAGTAGCCTTATCGGTTTTAAGAGTTATAGTGATTTTTTGTCCTTCAGCCTCAACGGTGAAGCTAACGGTCTTTGAACCCTCTCCGACGGTAGTATCAGAAAGATAGGTCGCTTTTTCCCACAGTCCCTCTGCTTTGACCGATTCTTCTTTTGCGTCGGTTTCATCGGTTTCGGTTCCGTCGGTGATTACGTCGTTCTGAACAGCGGTCGTTCCGTTTGAGTCGGTATTGCCCGCGATTGTTTCGTCGGGCTTTTGAAATAGGTTTTTCTCACAGCTTACAAAGCATAATGCGAAACTAAATGCCAAAATAAGCGCAAGAAGAGTCAGTGTGATTCTTTTCATTTTTGAAAAATCCTTTCTTGTGTTAATTTTTCACAAAAAGGATAAAATAAAAGCGCCCTCCCGTGGACGCAAAAAGGGGACGGCATCTGCTCTATACCGTCGTAACCTCTATCTCCCCACGTTGCCCAAGAGACTTTTATCGGTCGCAGAACGATAAGCATTCCGACTTGTCTGCTTACAAAGTAAGCAAAGATACGGTAATGGCTGTTGCCGCGGATTCTCACCGCCGTTTCCTTATCCCCGAATAATACCGTCAAGCAGTATACCCGACAAAGAACTTTCATTCTATGAACTGCGTTTATTCTTTTTATGTACTTATATAATAGCATAAGATCAACGAATTGTCAATATGATTTGTGTTTTTTTCGTTGCCTTTTTCGTTGCCGAATATCAAGTCTCTCCTTCTCGACAACGGATTTAACGATCTCGTATTCCTGTCGCACGGTACAAACGATAAGTACCACGGCGTAACTTATGAGGACACCTACAACAATTACGTTTCTATGATAAACCAGATCAGAGCCTCGAATCCTAACAGCGATATTGTTTTCGTTGTGTGCGGCCGAGATTTTGAGCAAAAGTGAATCATGGGTATAAGCGGAGGCTCGATATCTCCCTATATGATGGCGATGATCGACGTTGCGCGTGAGTACGGCATAGGAATAATCGATCCTATGAGCTACGTTTCCGCTGCATTGAAATAAGTTCACATAACAAAAATGACCTACCGAAATCGGTAGGTCATTTCAGCGTGTCGAGAAAGCCTCGACACGCTGGGAGACTCCGAAAAAGGCAGGTATATTTTCCGTTCTTACATTCGTCGGCGTACAGGGGTACGCCAGAGTGTAAGAACGGAAAAAGCAAGTAAGCGCAAGGCTTTTATCGAAATGCCTTGCGCTTTTCCTTGTCAGATTTTTTTATTTACATATTGCTTATTGTTTTTTGCTATTGGTTCACTTGCGGTAGAGCGACTTTTTCGACAGTCTGAAATGACCTACCGAAATCGGTAGGTCATTTCAGTCTGTCGAAAAACGCCCATTACGCGAGAGCGAAGGT
>JAZMZI010000107.1:0-6409 GCA_045585895.1 Eubacteriales bacterium | reverse complement strand
CGAGCAAATCTCGCTTGCGAGTTTGCAGTTTTTCTCAAAAAGCGACCGCTGATCCAACGCGCGGAGCGTTGGTCGCCTCCGCAGAGGCGAAATCTCCTTTTGGCGCTTTCTTTTTTGCCAAGCGAAGGATGTCGCTTGCGACTCCGCTGAGCGCAGCGAAGCAGTTTTCATTTGCGCTTCTTTTGCCAAAGAAAAAAGCGGGTAAACGATTTGGAATCGCTTGTGTAGAAAGGGGAACCCCCCACTTGTGCGGTTCTTCACTTCGGGCGTTGCCCGAAGCCGCGAGTTTTCTGCGAAAACATCGCCAAGCGACAAGCCTTTGAAAAGGCTTGAGCGAAACTTTCAAAAAGACACCGCCGTGGAGACCGCTAACCCCCAATTTTAAGCGCAAAAAAGAGGCGAGCATTTTCTGCTCGCCTCAAAGTATTAACTTAATTATTTCGCTACTACCTTCTGTGCAACGTTCTGGGGAACGGTGTCATATCCGGTTACGTTGTACTCGAATACGCCGCGGCCCTGAGTCATAGCGCGGAGAACGATGGGGTAATCCGCAAGCTCTGCCTTGGGAGCCATTGCGTGAACAGTGGTATAACCGGGTCTGCCCTCAACTGCATCCATACCCATAACTGCGCTTCTTCTCTTGTTAAGGTCACCCATAACGTCACCAACCATGCTCTCGGGAACGGTTACGTCGAGGTCACCCACAGGCTCAAGAAGAACGGGGCCTGCCTGCTCGAGACACTTCTTGTACGCGAGAGACGCCGCGGTCTTGAAGGACAATTCGTCGGAGTCAACGTCGTGGTAAGAACCGTCGTGGAGGTCTGCTGCAAGGCGGGTCATGGGATAGCCGTAAGCACCCTTGAGCATTGCGTCCTGAAGTCCCTTTTCAACTGCGGGGTTGAAGTTCTTGGGAACCGCGCCGCCGACGACCGATACGCTGAACGTAAGTCCTTCTTCCTCGGAGGGAGAGAACTTGATCCAAACGTGACCGTACTGACCCGATCCACCGTTCTGCTTCTTGTGCTTACCTTCAACGTCAACGGTCTTGGTGATCTTCTCGCGGTAGGCGATAGCGGGGGTCTCATACTTGATATTAACACCGAAGCGGTTCTTGAGGTTAGCCGCAAGAATAGTCAGGTGCATATCGCCCATAGCGTAGATGAGCTGCTGCTTGGTCTCGGGGTTGTTTTCGTACTTGAGAGTCATATCTTCCTCGGTCATTCTCGCGATAGCCTGAGAGATCTTGCTTTCGTCCTTCGCGGTGAGAGGATACATAGCCTTGCAGTAGTAAGGAGTAGCGTAAGCTACCTTCTTATATTCAACCTTGCCCGAACGGGAAAGAGTATCGTTGGTGTTGGTGTCGGAGAGCTTGGATACCATACCGATGTCGCCGCAAGAAAGCTCGTCGACTTCCATCTGCTTGTTACCCTTCATAATGTATATGTGAGCCAGCTTCTCTTCTCCGCCGGTTCTTGCGTTCTTAAGTACCCAGTCCTTTTTAACGGTGCCGTTCATAACCTTGAAGAAGGACATCTTTCCTACGAAGGGGTCAGCAACGGTCTTGAATACGAAGATCGCGGGATCACCCTCAAGCTCGATGGCAACGTCTGCGCCTGCATTATCCTTTTCAACCTTCTTAGCGGTATGACGGGGGAAGGAAGCCGCGATAGAATCCATCATTGCAACGACGCCCCAAAGTCTGGTAGCCGCGCCGCAGTATACGGGGGTGATAGTACCGTCGATAATACCCTGATGGAGACCGTCAACGCACTCTTCCTTGGAGAAGGGCTCGCCGTCGAAGAACTTCATCATAAGCTCCTCGCTGGTACCTGCAACCGCCTCCCAGAGAACCTCTTTATATCTCTCGGCAGCCGCCTCAAGCTCAGCGGTGGTCTCGGTGGGGAATCTCTTTCCGCTATCGTCGTATACGTAGGACTGCATATCAAGAAGGTCGATCATAGTGATATCCTTACCGTTCTTACCTACGGGGATAAATACGGGGCAGAGAGACTTACCGAATCTTTCACGAAGCTGGTCGAAGGTCGCGTTAAAGTGCGCGTCGTAGTTGTCGCACTTGTTGATGAAGAACGCTCTGGGGATACCTGCGGCAACTGCCTTGTCCCAAGCAAGCTCTGCGCCTACTTCAAGTCCCGCCTTACCGTCGACGCAGATAACCATACTGTCGGCAACTCTTGCCGCCTGATTAACTTCGCCTTCGAAATCGAGGTAACCGGGAGTGTCGATTACGTTGATCTTAACGTCTTTCCAATAAATATGTGCAGTGGATGCGGTAAGAGAGAACTTTCTTACCTGCTCCTCCTGATCGTAGTCAAATACAGTATTTCCGTCGGGAACGTTACCGAGACGGTCGGTTCCGCCGCTGACGTAAAGCATAGCTTCTGCAAGAGAGGTCTTTCCGCTTCCGCCGTGACCTGCAAGAGCGATGTTTCTGATCTGTTTTGTGTTGTACTGAGCCATGGTTTTGATCCTTTGCCCACCCTGATGTGAGCCCTTTCATATAGTTTGCTGTATTGCGAATTTATCCGTATATACGGACAAATAAACATTCACACTATTTATTATACTATATTTTACAAAGCTTTTCAATGATTTTTTTAGATTTTTTCGTGTTCGATTTGTAGAAGTTGCGACTTAATTTTTGTATATATATCACAAATTCGGGCATTTTGCACATAAATTTTAGCTCTTTAGCGCGGTAAACAAAAACAAGTCACCCCGTTTCTGAAGTGACTTGCTTTATGCTAACGATTTCAAATTTTGATTTAGCGCTCGCTTTTAAACGACTTATAGCACCTCTGTGCGGCGTAATAAGCCTCTTTAGGGCGGCGGTACTCGTTCATAATTCCCTTGTTATTAAAGCCCCTGGCGCGCGACATACCCATCTCCTTAGCGGTGCGGATGTCGCAGAACTGCCAGATGAAGCTTCCGACAATCATGGGATGCTTATGGAAGAGATTGAGGCAGAAATCGATCAGCTTTGCCTGATATTCCTCGCTCCAGATGGGCAGCTCGGTATCGTGGAAGCCGTAAAGCCCGCCCGCGCCGAACTCGCTCATAATTATGGGCTTGTCCTCAAAGCCCAAAGTCTTCATTCTATCGCAGAATTTCTCAAAGAAGGGCTCCCAAGCGTCAAGTCCGCCCGAATACCAGCCGTGATATTGGTTGAGACAGATAATATCCGAAAACTCAAAGCAGATATCTACAAGCGGCTTGCAAGAGGCATAGACCACCGCGCGATTGCCGCCCGTTGCCTTCAGATATTCATAATAGGTCTTGGACATCTCGTATGCTTCGTTTGTGTCGCTCAATATCTCGTTGTGCATTCCCCATATTATGATAGAGGGGTGGTTGTAGTATTTGTCAATCATTTCGCGGTGCATATTCAAGCCGCGCTTAACCACGGTTTCGTCGCCCAGCGCCGCCTGTGAAAAGCCGCATCCCCAGATTGGGATCTCACTCCAGAAAAGGATACCGCGCTCGTCAAGCATATCAACGAAATCACGGGAATTGGGATAATGTGAGCCGCGTATCGCGTTGCAGCCGAGATCGCAGATAAGGTCGATATCGTGCTTCATTCTCGCGGATGGGAACGCCATACCGAAATCGGGATGGTCGTGGTGGCGGTTAACACCGCGGATCTCGATCTCGCGGTTGTTAAGCAAAAGCTTGCCGTCCTTGACCTCGATCTTGCGGAAACCGATGCGGTCGATAAGATCGTCGGTCTCAGAGGTGTATTCCAACGAGTAAAGCTCGCCCTTGCCCTCGTCCCAAAGACGAATATCGCTCACGGTAAATGGGGGCAATTGAACTGTCATATACTCCCTCGCAGGCAGAGAAACGGTGTCACAAACGAACTCAACGCCGTCAAGCGTCAATTTGATGTTCGCCTCGGGTTTGCAAGAATTTGCATTATATAACGTGACCGTAGAGAAACATTCCGCACTATTCAGATCGTCAGACAGCTCATATCTGAATCGGTGATTAAGTATGCAAACACCCTCAAGAGTCTCAATCGACACCGAGCGGGTGATGCCGCCGTAATGATACCAGTCGACCTTTTTCTGAGGGATCGAATGCTCGTCAAATCGGTTGTCCACCTTAACGGTCAGCCGATGATCTCCACTCTCTACATCGGGTACGATAAAATCAAATTCGCAAAATCCGCCGTAGTGCTCTCCCAGAGGTGCGCCATCAAGGAAGACCTGGCATTCTGTCATCACCGCGCCGAAATGAAAGCGCAGACAGCCGCCCTCGGTGTAAAATTTCTTTTCATACCAAGCTATCCCCTCATATTCAAGAAGACCGCTTTCGGTGTTCCAAACCGAGGGAACGATCACGGTCTCACCCTCGGGAAGACCGTTTTTATATCCTTTTTCATCACCTACATAGTTAGAATCGGTCAAAAACCTCCACGCACCGTCAAGGCTCGCGCTCTTGCGCTTTTTATGTTCGTCAAATAATCTCATTTTTGCCTCCGTATTCTACTTTATATCAAAAAGCTTGCAAGCGTTCTTATAGGTGATATCCGCCATCTCGTCGGCGCCGATTCTATGCACCTGAGCTACCACGGCGCAGGTCTCACGCATCAGGATCGAATGGTTGACTTTGCCTCTGTATGGCACGGGAGCAAGATAGGGTGCGTCGGTTTCGATCAAGAGTCTGTCAAGCGGCACCGCGCGGCACGCCTCGCGGACTCTTTCGGCATTTTTGAAGGTAACCGTACCCGAAAAGGAGATATACCAGCCACGCTTGACGATCTCCTTGACCATCTCGGCACTCATAGAGCAACTGTGAAGCACTCCCCTGACGTTAGGATAGCGGCAGATCATATCAAATGTGTCTGCGTGAGCGTCGCGGTTGTGGACGATGACGGGCATATTGTATTTTTCCGCTATCTCCATCTGCTTGGAAAAATATTCGTACTGCAACGGCTTGTCCACGGGTTGCCAATAGTAATCAAAGCCAATTTCACCGACGGCAACTATTTTGTTCTCTTTTCGCGTCTTTTCGTCGGCAATAAGCGACTCGACGCAGTCGAATATCTCCTCGTCGGGACTCTTTTTGCACATATTCTGCGCGTCCTCGGGATGAATTCCCACGGCGGCGTACATAAAATCGTATTTTTTGGCAAGCTCTACCGAAATTCTTGAATTTATCGGATCGGAGCCTACGCAAATTACTCTTCCGACGATTTCTCTGAATTCTTCGGACGACAAAACCTCGGCAGCCCCACCTTCAAGCTCGTTGAATTTTTCTGCGAAATAGTGAGCGTGGGTATCGAATAATTTAGCCATTGCAGTCAAACCTTTCTCCGATTTTTTCCGGCTTGTCTCTGCCGCCCGACATCTCGGTTATCTTTAAAGTTAACTTGTCAACTACCGTCTCTTTGACAGCGAAGAGAACCACTACCTTATCGGAAAAATCGGTGTCGTCGATTATTGCGCCGAAAGTGGGCAGTATTACGGAATATTTCTGATAATCGGAATAAGAGCAGGTAAGGGACAGCTCGGCGTATTTTTCGTAAGTAACTATCTTTGCAGCGTTAAGAGCTATGCTCGTGCCGTGAGAATATGCTCTCACAAGTCCGCCCGCGCCAAGCAGTATGCCGCCGAAGTAGCGAGTGACAACTACCACGCAATCGTTAACTCCGCTTTTGCGGATAGCTTCGAGCATGGGTACACCCGCGGTGCCTTGCGGCTCGCCGTCGTCGGAATAGCGCGCGACGATGCCGCCCTTTAAGAGATATGCCCAACAATTGTGGGTCGCATCGGAGTATTCCTTTTTTTTGGATTTTATAAATTCCATAGCTTCTTCTTCGCTTGTCACGTGCTTGGCGTGACTGATAAAGATCGAGCGTTTTTCTTCAAATTCATCGCTTCCCTCACCCGCTAAGGTGACGTAAAGCTCGGGAGCTGTCGCGTCCATAAAAATTCCTTTATTTGTTTATTATACTGTTTCAAATTTTGATTTGTCGGTGACTTCACGGCGGTGTCTGCTGGAAGTTTTGCTCGAGCTTTTTCAAAAGCTCGTCGGAGCCGCCGCGATCGGCGGTCGCCCTCCGCAGAGGGCGAAACTCCTTTATCCTCCAAAGCGCCACCGAAGGGTGAATTTTCGCCGAAGGCTTGGCAGAGCTTGGCGATGTTTTCGCAGAAAACTCGCGGCTTCGGGCAACGCCCGAAGTGAAGAACCGCACAAGTGGGGGGTTCCCCTTATGCAATAAAGTAAATTTAAACTTTATGTCCGCTTTTTCTTTTGGCAGAAGAAGCGCAAAAGAAAAAGCTTAGCAAAAAGAAAAGCGCGTATAGGAGATTTCGCCGCGTGCGCGCGGCGACCAACGCTCCGCGCGTTGGATCGGCGGTCGCTTTTTGGAAAAAGCGACGCAAAAACT
>JAZMZI010000106.1:0-3672 GCA_045585895.1 Eubacteriales bacterium | reverse complement strand
GGATTCCCCCCTGCTCCCATTTTTATGCTTCTTTCCGAGGACGGATACACCACCGTTCCCGAGAACGACTCTCTCGGTGCTGTCACTCAGCTTATGATGAACAGACTGACCGGTCAGCTTGCGGGATATCTTGAATTCTATGAGTTCTTTGATAACAGCGTACTGGCGGGCGTTCCCGACTTCGTAGCGGCAGATATGGTTGACGGCGAGACCTATACCGTTCTTCCCGCGGCATTTGGTATGCTCTCTCAGGGTATTCTTAACGTTTCCAAGGTCAAGACCGGAACCGTTACCATGAGCCGTCTTGTTTACAAGGATGGCAAGTACACCATGCAGGTGATCCTCGGCGACGGAAAGAATCCTCCCAAGTGGGAAGAGTGCGGCTGGGATCAGCCCGCGCCTCAGCTGTCGGCTCTTGAGATCGAGATCGGTGACGTTGAGACCTTCGCGGATAACGTTGCTTGCCAGCACTATATCATCACCTACGGCGATAACAGAGCGAAGATAAAGAATCTCTGCTCTATCCTCGGAATTGAATTTTTCGAGGTAGTTAAGAACTGATATAAGGAGATTACTGTAATATGATCTACATTCTCGACACCGCAGATCTTGCGGCAATCAAACACTGTAACGAGTTTTATCCCTTGGCGGGAGTTACCACTAACCCCTCTATTATTGCCAAGGCAAATACCGATTTCTGGCCCCTCGTTGAGGAGATCAGAAATATAATCGGCCCCGATAAGATGCTTCACGTTCAGACTACAAAGGAAAAGGCGGAGGACATCGTTGAGGAGGCCAAGCTTCTTAACGAAAGACTTGGCGGCTCCTTCTTTGTAAAGATCCCGATCGGCGAGGAGGGTCTTAAGGCTACAATGATGCTGAAAAAGCTTGGCATCGGCGTAACTATGACCGCTATATTTACTCCTACTCAGGCTCTTATGGCGGCTATGGCGGGAGCTGATTTCGTAGCTCCTTACGTTAACCGTCTCGACAATATTATCGGCGACGGCTGTGAGGTAGTTGCCGAGATCGTCAGCCAGCTTGAAAACTACGGCTCCGACTGTAAGGTTCTTGCCGCAAGCTTCAAGAACGCTGAGCAGGTCCACAAGTGCGCCAGAGTTGCTTGTCACAGCGTGACCGTTACCGCGGACATTCTCAAAATGCTTATCAGCCATCCCATGACCGATGCCGCTATCGCAGGCTTCAATAAGGATTGGAAGAGCGTTTACGGAGATAAGACTATTCAGGATTTTTAAAGCTACACGTTTTGTGTCGTCTTTTTCACCCAAATGCCTCGGCATTTGGGTGAGCGAGAATACATAAAAGAGGGAAATAAAATGACTATCGATAACGAGTACATCAAAAAAATACAGCACGCTTTGCACCGCATTCCCGAGCTTGGCTTTGATCTGCCGAGGACGGTTGCGTTTGTCAAAGGAGAGCTTGACAAAATAGGTATTCCTTACACCGAAAAGTACGGAAAAAGCTCGATAGTTGCCGAGCTTAATCCGGAAAAGAGCTTTACCATCGCTATCCGTGCCGATATGGACGCGCTGGCGATCGTTGAGCAGTCGGGTGTTGAATATTCCTCGGAGATCGAGGGACACATGCACGCCTGCGGTCACGACGCTCACACGGCGATACTTCTTGGTACCGTCAAGGCTCTTTGGGAGATCAGGGAGCAGATCGCTTGTCACGTTCGTTTCATTTTCCAGCCCAGCGAGGAATGTCCCGAGAGCGGTGCTAAAATGATGGTTGATAACGGCGTTATGGACGGTGTGGATGTTACTCTCGGGCTTCACGTCGGCGGATGCAATTCGGGCGAAATTGGAATCTGCGTCGGTCCTCACATGGCGGCAAGTCGACCCTTCAAGCTTGAATTTTTCGGTCACTCCACACACGCGGCAACTCCGCATAACGGTAAGGACGCTCTTGCCGCGGCGGTAAGAGCCTATACTTCAATAAAATTGATGATCTCCACCGAGCTGACCCCTCTTGAGAGGTTTATCTGCTCAATAGGCAAGCTCAGCGGCGGTACGGCGCAGAATATTATTGCCGATTATGCCGAAATGGTTGGAACTATTCGTTCCTTTAATCTTGATATCGATAAATACATCATTGACCGTATTGAGGGAATTGCCGAGAGCATCAAGCGTGAGATGGGGATCGATTACAAGTTGACCACACATCTCAAGTCGGGCGTGGTTTACAACGACCCAAAGGTCTGTGAGCTTGTCAAAGCCGCCGCTATTAAGGTGGTGGGCGAAGAGAAGACCGTGGAGGTGGATATGAGGCTTGGCGCTGAGGATTTCGCTTTTTACGGTGAGAAAACCCCTGCGGTATTCTTCCGCCTTGGTAATTACAACGAGGAAAAGGGATGTGTTGCCGCGGCTCACAACTGCTTATTCAAGGTTGACGACGATGTGCTTCACTTGGGCGCGGAGACCTTCGTGCAGTTCGTGCTTGACAATATGAACGGAATCGAAATCAACTGACAGTTTACATAGAATTCAGCATTTTTTACATTTTTGGAGGCGATTTTTTTGAAGGAGACAAAGGAAACGGAAGAAATATTGCTCCCCGACGGGGAGAAGAAGAGAAAATTTGATTACAAATGGGTAATTATCGTTTGCTGCTTTCTTATGGAGATGATAGCTCTTGGATTTTGCAGCTCGACCAGAAGCTATTTTATAGGTCCCGTTACAACGCATCTCGGTATTGAGAGAAGTGCGTATGCCATAAATGATACCGTCAGATATATTTCGAGCTCTGTGGTTACGCTGTTTTTTGGTTATCTGATAAGTAAATTTGGCGCCAGAAAGCTTATTGGTGCGGGATTTATTTGTCTTATAGGCTCCTGCCTGTGCTATGCTTTGGCACCGAACGTGTGGGTGATCTATCTTGGCGGTATGCTGTTGGGTACTGGCTTGGCTTGGACCTCGACCACCATAGTTGGCTATGTTATCAACAAATGGAGCAAGCACAACAAGGGTACTATTATGGGCGCGGTTCTGGCGGCTAACGGCGTCGGCGGAGCGATCGCGATGCAGATAGTGTCTCCTATTATCGAAAGACAGAGTGAAATTCCCGGATATAAGATCGCTTATTTCGTTATCGCTTGCGTTCTGTTCTGCTTTGGAACGCTTATCGTCTGCTTTTTCAGAAACGATCCCAAAAACAGCTCGGGAAATTCGGTCGATGAGATCCCGAAGAAAAAATCCCGCGGAGAGAACTGGGTGGGTCTCGAATATTCGGTATTGAAAAAACAATGGTATTATTACGTTGCACTTATCTGTATCTTTTTTACGGGCTTTTCGCTGACCGCAATAAACGGTGTGGCGGTGCAGCATATGAAGGACGTAGGTCTTGATATTGTGTACGTTACCAACATATGGAGTATTCATTCGCTGTTTTTGGCGGTATTCAAATTCCTTACGGGATTTTTATACGATAAGCTTGGACTTAGAAAGACCATGCTTATCTGCTCTATAACCACCGTATTTGTGATGGTATCTCTTGCCAGCGTTACGCCTACCCTTGAGGGCAAAATATTGGCGGCGATCTATTCGATCTTCTCGGGATTGGCTCTTCCGCTTGAAACTATTATGCTTCCCATTATTGCAGGCGACCTTTTCGGACAGAGATCCTTTGCAAAGGTTCTTGGAATTATTT
>JAZMZI010000105.1:0-4685 GCA_045585895.1 Eubacteriales bacterium | reverse complement strand
CGCGCCGCTTCGCTACCTCGACGCCCCGTGAACGTTATTATTGAATGTTCGCCATGGCGGGCGCGCGTGGGGTTCCCCGAAGCGAGCGTAGCCGAGCTTTGGGGGTTCTGCGCTGACCGCCCCTACGATTTAGGGTGTCGTCCAACTAACCGACAAATCAAAATTTGAACGCAACTCAATAAAAGAAAAAATTCTGAATTCTATTGAAAAATTAAAAATTTTATGTTAAAATTATTTTGTACCCTCTATTGAGAGAAAGGAGTTCCAATATGAAGCCTTTAAACGATTACAGACACATTCGCGGCGTTTGCTATCAGATAAATCCCAACGAGGAGCAGATGAGACGCGAGCTGGGATACGGCAACCGCGTCGGTCTTAACAGTATCCGCTTCTGGACGAGTGCCGCGCGCTACGAAATCGACGGAGACGCTTATATCGCGAGTGTAAAAAAGCAGGTGCAGGTCGCATACGAATGTGGCTATACCTCAATGCCCATTCTGTTCAACGGAAACGGAATGACCAACGAAGATAACCCCAAGACGCTCTCCCTCGAATACCGCAAGATCCAAGAGGAGTTCTGCGAGAAGATGATCGACGCCCTCAAGGACGAGCCGGGACTTCTTATGTGGGACGTTATGAACGAGCCTATGATCTCCTATTTTCTCCAGCAGTCGCCCCCCGAAAAGAGAGCAGAGAGACGCGCGAGGGTTGACGAGTTTATTACCTACTTTATAAATTTCATCCGTGAGCGCGATCCCATAAACGCCATCACGGTGGGATACGCCCTGACATCCTCAATGGAGCCTACGGTCGGACTTTGCGACGTTATAAGCTTCCATAACTACGACCGTACCTACAGAGATATAAAGAAAGAATTTCAGATAACCAAAGAGGTAGCCGAAAAGTACGGCAAGCCCTTTATGAACACCGAAACGGGATGCTTGGCAAGAGCAAACCCGTACGATCTCGTGCTTCAGCTTTGCGAGGAATATAATTGCGGCTGGTATCTCTTTGAGCTTATGATTCGCGGTAGATGCGATACCGAGCACGGTATCTTTTATCCAGACGGTACCGTGCGCGACCCCGCAACGATCGCGGCTATGTTCGGTTGCTACCGTAAGAGAAACGGAGAGGGAATTATCGTTCCTCTGCCTAACCGCGAGGGCGTTGCCGAGTGGTGCATAGCTCGTCTCAGAAAAGCGCTGAAGGAGTACACCTGCGATTGCTTCGATTACAGACGAAGTAACCCCGAGGAGCTTCTCGAAGCCTGCGAGGAGGCGGCAAATCTCCTTGAGTGCTGCGATATGATACCTATGGCAACTCCGCCCACTTATATGATAAATAAGTGGCGCAAGGAGGAAAATCCCGACCTCGACGCCATTCGTAAGCTGGCGTACGAGCTTGCAAACAGGCTTAAGGATATTTGTCAGATAATCTGATATTCATTTTTTCTTGACAAAGCGGCTTGATTGTGCTATAATCTGCTCATAAACAGTGAGGAATGGAAATGAA
Organism: Eubacteriales bacterium; assembly: GCA_045585895.1. Taxonomy (GTDB): domain Bacteria; phylum Bacillota; class Clostridia; order Oscillospirales; family CAG-272; genus SVTX01. The sequence goes on along the minus strand of JAZMZI010000105.1, from coordinate 3,173 downwards.
GCAGAAAATTAAAAAAATTTGGAAGAAAAATAAAGAAACGATCCTTTTGCTGGGCGGAATTTTGGCGGTTTACTTCGTGTTGTCGCTTTTTGAGATACCGACGTGCCCTATGAAGGTGTTTTTGGGAATTCCATGTCCCGGGTGCGGAGTAAGCCGAGCGCTTATGAGCGTGTTGAGGCTTGATTTCGCCGCAGCTTTCGAATTTAACCCTCTGTGGCCCGCGGTCATCGTCACGGCAATTTTATTGGCGGTATTTTGGATAAAGGAAAAGACCTTGGCTTTGGAGATAACGGGGATCGTGTTCCTTGTTATCGCAGTAGCGGTCTATATTTACCGCGTCGCTTTTACGGATAGCTCCGTAGTTGCTTGGAATTTTGAATCGGGTCTCATATACCGAGGATACGTGTGGATAACAGGTTTTTTTAATCGCTAAAATTGTATAAACAACGAAAAAAGGATACAACGGGACACCCGTTGTATCCTTTTTTGGAGCCGGTGGTGGGATTTAGAACCTTGTTTTGCGCCGAAAAATTATTTAGTCGGTGCGATTTGAGCGCAAAACGAACCAGCGCAAGCGGTGGCGCGGGTTCAAATGGTGACACAAAACTAAAAACGGTTCAATGGGAAGAACCCAATGAACCGTTTTTGGAGCTGGTGGTGGGATTTGAACCCACGGCCTATTGATTACGAATCAATTGCGCTACCCCTGCGCCACACCAGCGACCTAAGTATTATAACACATAATTTTAAGATTTGCAATACTTTTCGAAAAAATTTTAAAATAAATTTTATTTGTCGGTTTACTTGACAAAAAACGCATCCGCGTGATAGAATATAGGAAATAAACCTTTATGTTAAAGGAGCTTTGCGTAAGGGTCACTCCCAACTTATGGTGGGACAAACCGTTTTACGTGCGAATTTTGGAAATTGCAAAAATCATCGATTACTATTTGCGCCGCCGCAGTGGCGGAGAAAAGGAGGTTATTATGTCAATGAGATTAAAGGTTATGTCCTTCAACCTTCGCGTTGAAGCGCCCAAGCACGACGGAATAAACGATCTTCCCAACAGAAAAGGAAGAATACTTGAAGCAATAGAGAGCGAGACACCCGATCTTATAGGATTTCAGGAGGCGAGAGACGGCACGAGAGCCTGGCTTCGCGATACTCTTGCCGATTACGTGGTAGTCGGTTGCGGCAGATACGCAGATTACAGAGGCGAGTCCGCGCCCCTGGCGTTCCGCAAAGACAAATTTGAGATGGTGAGCATGGACACCTTTTGGCTTTCAAGCACACCGAAGGTGCCCGAAACGATCTACGGGGGCAGCGACCAGAGCGAGTGTCCGAGAATTGCGACCGCCGTGGTTTTGAAGCCTATAGAGTCGGATGATCTTTTGCTCTTTATCAACACCCATACCGACCATTTGGGCGCGATCTCAAGAATGCTTGCTTCGGCGCAGCTTCTTGAGTATGCGTCGAATAAGGGATTCGCAACGGTTATTACGGGCGACTTTAATGCCACACCCGACGCTGCCGAAATCAAGATGATGACGGCAAACAAAGCGTTCCCCTTGGTGGATGCGACGGCAAAGATAGGACCTACGTTTCACGCTTTCGGTAATATCCCGACAGAGCAGTGTGAGAAGATAGATTATGTTTTTACCAATCTTCCGTGTGACGTAAGCGAATCCTACGCTCTTTCGGGTGAGCCTGTTGACGGAATATATATTTCCGACCATTGCCCCGTAGTGGCGTTCGTTGAAATGAAATAATAGCAAAATTTTGCTGTTAACAAGAAAAAATATGCCGTCAGACCCAAAAATCGTTGACGGCATTTTTCTTTTGTGATAGAATTAGTGAGAAGATAAATTGGGGTTTAGCGAACGGTTTAAAGGCGAAACTTTCCAAAGACACCGCCGTGAAGTCACCGACAAATCAAAATTTGAAAAACAAACGGAGGCTATAATGTTACTTGATTTTTCCCAAAACGGATTTTATATTATTTTTGAAATAGACGGCGAAGGTATGGTTTCACTCCGTCATTTCTCAACGCAAGAAAAGGAATGTGACAGAAAACCTGCGAAAAATCTCCGCTCCTGCCGAATCGTCGATATTCACGTTGCGGGTGAGGACGTTGACGACCATCACGGCTTCAAGCACACGGGCTCGTCGCGCTCCAACACCTTGAAATACGTTACTCACCGATATTTTGAAAACGACCTTGGCAACAAGCTTGAATTCGACCTTGCCGACGATAGCCTTGCGGTCACCGTCCACTATCAGTTTTATGAAAACGTGGCGGCTCTGCGCGCGTGGTGCGTCGTGACCAATATCGGTAACGAGATCCTGGGGCTTGAATACGTCACCAGCTTTGCTTATTCGGGCTTTGAGGAAGGGAATAAGCATCCCAACGAAAAGATTAACGTATATATCCCGAGAAACTCTTGGTCTCGCGAGTGCAACTGGAAAAAGATGACCCTCTCCGAGGCAGGCATCAATATCACCCCTCAGTTTTCCTTTGACCGTATAAATATTTACAACACGGGATTTTGGTCGACCAAGGAATACCTTCCCATGGGTGCGGTTGAAAACACCGAAAGAGCGTGCCTATACCTCTGGCAGATAGAGCATAACGGCTCATGGCAATGGGAGATAGGCGACAAGAGTCAGATGCTCTATTTCAAGCTTTCGGGGCCCAACGCGCAGGAAAACTCTTGGTATAAGGAACTCATTCCGGGCGAGAGCTTTGAAAGCGTAAAGGCAAGCGTTGCCCTCGGACACGATTTCAATTCAGCGCTTGCGCATCTTACGAAATATCGCCGTAAGCTCTTTAAAAACATCCCCGAAAACGCGGCTATGCCCGTTATCTTCAACGACTATCTCCATTGCTTGTGGGCAGACCCCACAGAGGAAAAGGAGCTTCCCGTTATCGACATCGCCGCTGACCTTGGCGCGGAGTATTTTGTAATGGACGCGGGATGGTACGCAGACGGAGTCTGGTGGGACACCGTGGGCGAGTGGAAGCCTATTGCGCGCCGTTTCCCCAACGGGATCAAAAAGATATTCGACTATATCAGAGAAAAGGGAATGATTCCCGGTATCTGGCTTGAATTTGAGAGCATGGGTGTCAACTGCCCATTAGCAAAGGAGATGCCCGACGAGTGCTTTATTATGCG
>JAZMZI010000104.1:0-14857 GCA_045585895.1 Eubacteriales bacterium | reverse complement strand
CTACCGAGGTTATACTCGGCAAGTCTCTTAAGGAGCAGGGACTCTTCTCCCTCTATCCCGAAGAAAAGAACAGATGGTACGTAAAAGTTCCCGTATTCTCATTTAATAAGCTTCGCGGACTTGACGCTTACCTCTCTCCCGAAATGAAGTCCACAGGTGAAGCTATCGGATATGACAATATGCTCAACCGTGCGCTTTATAAAGCACTCCAAGCATCGGGTATGCATCTCCAGAATTACGGTACGGTACTTGCTACAATTGCAGACTGCGATAAAGAAGAGGCGCTTCCTCTTATCCGCCGTTTCTACAATCTTGGATTTAACATCGAAGCTACTTCGGGTACGGCTAAGTTCCTTAAAGAAAACGGAATTCGTACACATATAATCAAGAAGCTTTCAGAAGATGCCGAAGAGTTGGCTGATGCTATTCGACAGGGACATATCGCCTACGTTATCAACACAAGCGATCCCTCCTCCTCGGGTGTCACCCGCGACGGCTTTGAGATCAGAAAGTACGCGACCGAGAACAATGTGACTATGTTCACCTCTCTCGATACCGTAAGAGTTCTTCTCGACGTCCTTGAGGAAACTACCCTTACGATATCCACAATAGACGCATAAAAATAACAATTTGCAGGGCGGGACGGCTTGAAAACCGAATCCCGCCGCCCTGCCATAAGGAAAAATAATGAAACAAACTATTTTTACTATAAAAGAAAACGTAGCGCTTACAAGCAACGTATATAAAATGTTGCTTGAAGGCGACACGAGCGATATTACGAACTGCGGTCAGTTCGTAAATATCAAGCTTGAAGGACTCTTTCTTCGCCGTCCTATATCGGTTTGCGACTGTGAGGGCAATATTCTGACCCTTATCTACAAGGTGGTCGGAAAGGGAACCGAGCAGATGAGCAAGATGGGAGAGGGTGAGACTCTTGACGTGCTTACGGGTCTCGGAAACGGCTACGGAACCGCTTTTTCGGGTAAGAACCCCATTCTTCTTGGCGGCGGTGTCGGAGTGCCTCCTATGTATATGCTGTGCAAAAAGCTTATCTCCGAAGGCAAAAATGTTAAAGTCGTTTTGGGCTTTAACACGAAGGACGAGATCTTTTACGAGAATGAATTCAAGGCTCTCGGCGCTGACGTAACCGTTACCACGGTCGACGGCTCTTACGGAGTGAAGGGATTCGTTACCGACGTTATGAAGGACGCGGAGTATTCCTACTTCTATACCTGCGGTCCCGAGCCTATGCTTAAGGCGGTCTATAAGACCTCGACCACAAGCGGTCAGTTCAGCTTTGAGGAGAGAATGGGCTGCGGATTCGGCGCTTGTATGGGTTGCTCCTGCAAGACTATTACGGGTTATAAGAGAATTTGTAAGGAAGGCCCCGTTATGCGAAAGGAGGAGATCCTTTGGAGTTAAAAGTGAAGAGTGAAAAGTGAAGAGTTGAGGAAGAAAACCGCCAAGCGGTTTTCAACCATAATTCAGCACTCTGCATTCAGCACTCTGCACTTTACAAAGGCAATTTACTATGAATACAAAAGTTAATCTTTGCGGAATCGAGCTTGATAACCCTGTGATCCCCGCGTCGGGTACTTTCGGATTCGGTTACGAGTTCGCCGAACTTTACGATATAAATGTGCTCGGTACGTTCTCCTTTAAGGGAACTACCAAGGATCCCCGTTTCGGCAATCCCACACCTAGAATTGCCGAGACCCCTAACGGAATGATCAATGCCGTCGGTCTCCAGAATCCCGGTGTTGAAAAGGTTATTTCCGAAGAGCTTCCCAAGCTTGCCAAGTGCTTCAATAAGCCCGTTATGGCTAACGTCTCGGGATTTTCCATCGAAGAATACGTATACACCTGCGAAAAGATAGACAAATGCGATCAGGTTGGCTGGATCGAGGTCAACGTAAGCTGTCCTAACGTCCACGGCGGCGGTATGGCATTCGGTACCAGTGCGGAGGGCGCGGCTGAAGTCGTGAGAGCGGTGAAGGCGGTTACTACCAAGCCTATTATCGTTAAGCTTTCTCCCAACGTGACCGATATCGTCAGCATTGCAAAGGCTTGCGAGGCGGCGGGAGCCGACGGTATCAGCCTTATAAATACTCTTCTCGGTATGAGAATCGATCTTCGCACGAAAAAGCCTGTTATCGCCAACAAGATGGGCGGATTTTCGGGCCCCGCTATCTTCCCCGTAGCGGTAAGAATGGTATATCAGGTGTCTCATGCGGTCAATATCCCGGTTATCGGTATGGGCGGAGTTTCTTCTGCCGAGGACGTGCTTGAGATGATGATGGCAGGAGCTACCGCTGTTCAGGTGGGAGCCGCAAACCTCGTTGATCCCTTTGCTTGCAAAACGATCATTGAGGATCTGCCCCGTGTTATGGAAAAATATCGCATAGATTCTCTTGAGGGTTTGAAGATAGACTAATTTGCTTTTAAGGAGGACGTTCCTATGTTATACTCGGCTTTATCCCTTAACGGCGCGTGGAGAATGGACTATTCCGAGGATAAATACACCTCGGAGGCTCTCCCCGAAGTTAAAGGCAGTTTGGTTGAAAATGCCGTTCCCGCATACTGGGAGGATATGACCGAGAGCTTTCAGAAGACGAGCTTTTTCAGAAATCTCCGCATAAATCCCGAGTACGGAATTCAGCGCTATCCAATATCCGATACCTGCCCCGATATGGCGCTCCCCAATATTATGGGCAACTTCTTCTATCGCCGCACATTCTTGTGCGAGGGAATAGAGAAGAATGCAACTCTTTATTTCGGCGGTGTTATGAATGCGGCATCGGTTTGGCTCAACGGCAGATTTTTGGGCAGACACGAGGGATACAGCGCGCCATTTGAGATGGCTATCCCCGAAGGACTTTTAGTTGACGGAGAGAATACCGTGGTCTTGTCGGTCTCCAATCACCGACTTGAGGGCTTTGACTCTCAACCTGTTTCGGGAATTACGTCAAGAGCCGCTTGCGAATGGAGCGGCGGTATTACCGATTTTATCGAGCTTCGCGTTTATTCTTCGCCCCTTCGTGATCTTGCCGTTCTCGTTTCCGAGGATTGCAAAAATGCCGAGGTCAAGATAGAAGCGACCGACGCCGTCTATATTGAATGGTCGGTGCTTGACGGAGAAAAAATACTGAAGCGCGGTAGTGCTGACCGAGATTTCTCATTTGATACCGAAGGTCTTGGTTATTGGAGCCCCGAGAATCCGAAGCTTTATACGCTGAAAGTGACCTGCGGTGATGCTACTTTTGAGAAAAGGTTCGGCGTGAGAAGACTTACCGTGGACGGTGTGCATTTCCGTCTTAACGGCGAGCCCTATTACCTCCGCGGAGTTTGCGAGCATTGCTATTATCCCGAGACCGTACACCCCAATCACGACCTCGGTTTCTACAGAAACGTAATAAAAAAGCTCAAGGAGCTTGGATTCAACTACATCCGCTTCCACACTCATATTCCCCCGAAGGAATATATGCAGGCGGCGGACGAGCAGGGCATCCTGATGCACGTTGAAAGCCCCAATAATACCACCTTCGAGGAGTGGCAGTATATCGTAAGATTCTGCCGCAGATATACCTCTACGGTGATCTACTGTTGCGGAAACGAGCTTCAGCTCTACGACGATTTCTTGGAGCATTTGCATAAGTGCGCCGACGAGGTGCACGAGAATACAGATTCGCTCTTCTCACCTATGAGCGCGCTCCGCGGACTTGAATACGCTTTCTCCAACGAGCCTGACAAGATGGACGAGGTGGTGAGCGAGCCGTTTCCCCACAACCCCCGCAGATTTGAGTATGCAAATACCTTCTGCGACCTTTATAACAGCTACACCTCTGCTCACCACAGCTATAGCTCCACAGCTTGCGATATCGAAAAGGTGGATAGCTGGAGTGAGGTTTACGATAAGCCGAGACTGAGCCACGAAATTTGTATCGACGGCACCTACACCGACCTTTCCTTGAAGGAGAGATACAAGGGAACGAGAATCGGCAAGACAGAGATGTTTTCCTCTCTTGAAGATCACCTTGAAAGCAAGGGATTGCTTGAGCGAGCCCCCCTTTACTTCAAAAACTCCTGTGAGTGGCAGAGAAGAGTGAGAAAATACTGCTTTGAAGCGGTCAGACGAGGTGAAAACATCGCGGGATATGATTTTCTCGGCCCTATCGACACACATTGGCACACCTTTGGCTACGACGTGGGTATGATGAACGAGTTTTACGAGATGAAGCCCTCGGAAACGGTAGAAAACGTGCTTCGCTACAATTCTCCCACGGTACTGCTCACCGATCTTGGCAGACGCGCCAATTTTGAATCGGGCGAAGTGTTTAGATGCCGGATAATGGTGTCTTGTTACGGAGTTAAGGTTCTGGAGGATGCAAAATTTTCATTTACTCTTACCCTTGGCGGCAAGGAAATATTTGTTGGACATAACTTTGACGTAAGCGGTATAGAGGGCGGCAAGATAAGCCATCTGGCCTATCTGAATGCCGAGCTTCCCGAGGTTGAAAGACCTGAAGAAATGAAGCTTTCGGTCACTCTCGATGCAAAGGATTGCCACGCCGAGAACGAGTGGGAGCTTTATCTCTATCCCAAGACCGAGACCGTTGAGGATTTCGGAGATCTTGTGGTTGCCGATCGCATGGGCGAGGACGAGCTTGTCCGTCACCTCGAAGAAGGCAGAGACGTAGTGATATTAGGCGCAGAGCCCTTCCAAAGCAACTCTCTGTCATTCAAGATAGCTCTTGCGGGAAGAACCTCGGGAAATCTTGCAACCGTTATAAACGATCACCCCATACTGGAGAATCTGCCACACGGAGGATTCTGCTCGTGGCAGTTTGAGAGCCTTATGGAGGGCGGTCGCGCGGTAATTCTTGAGAGCGACAAGGTGTCCTTTGATCCTATTATCGAGGTCGTCTCCTCTCACAAGAATATCATTCGTCAGGCGGCGCTCTTTGAGTACAAGGCTTTGAACGGAAGGCTTCTCGTTTGCTCGTTTAAATTCAACGACAAGGAAATTTCGGCTCGTTGGCTGAAAAATGAGATAATTAAGTATGCTTTGAGCGAGGATTTCGCTCCGAAGATAAAAATTGACCGTGAGGGACTTTCGTCTCTTATTCACGGAAAGGTAGTCAAGGGTGCGGAGAACACGAATTTCGCGTTCAACCCCAACGACAAGACTGCAGTAAGAAAGAAAAAATAATTTGAAAGGAAGTATATAAAAATGGGAAAAGACGTAATCATCGCCTGTGATTTCGACAGCGCGGAAAAGACATTTGCATTTCTTGACAAGTTCACCGGCAGAAAGCCCTTCGTCAAGATCGGAATGGAGCTTTACTATGCTGAGGGCCCCGCTATAGTAAAGGAGATCAAGGCAAGAGGACACAAGATCTTCCTCGACCTTAAGCTTCACGATATCCCCAACACCGTTAAAAAGTCTATGGCGGTTCTTTCTCGCCTTGACGTTGATATGACCAACCTTCACGCGGCAGGCACCAAGAGAATGATGGAGGCTGCTATCGAGGGTCTTACCAGACCCGACGGCACCCGCCCTATGCTTATCGCGGTTACTCAGCTTACAAGCACCGATCAGGAGGCTATGGAGAACGACCTTCTCATCAAGGAGCCTATTGACAAGGTAGTTATGCACTATGCTCACAACGCTATGGAGGCAGGTCTTGACGGCGTCGTTTGCTCTCCTCTTGAGGCGGGCAAGGTTCACGATACCTGCGGTGCAGGATTTGTTACCGTTACCCCCGGTGTAAGATTTGCCGACGGCGATATCGGTGACCAGAAGAGAGTTATGACTCCCGCCGAGGCAAAGAAGATCGGCTCTGACTACATCGTAGTAGGTCGTCCTATTACCGCTGCGGCTGATCCTGTTGCGGCGTACGAGCGTTGCGTTGCTGAATTCTGCGATTGATTCTGCCAATCCCTTTTTCCTATATGCTTCGTTGCTCCTCGCAAGCAGCTTGACATAGGTAACTATGCCTGCGCTTTGCTTGCTCCGGTGCGCCTTGCATATAGAAAAAATGAATCGGCACTTGTTAGCCTGAAAAATCTGCAAGTGCCAAGAAATATTAATTAAATAATTATTTGTAAAGCTTTTGGGATCCACCCCTTTTATCGAAAAGGGTTGGTCACCGAAGGCAGGAAAGGAAATAAAAATGGAAGCTTACAAGAGAGAATTTATACAGTTTTTGGAGAACGCCGGCGTTCTTAAGTTTGGCGATTTCACCGCAAAGAGCGGCAGAAAGATCCCTTATTTCATCAATGCGGGAATGATTAAGACCGGTAGCGACATAGCAACTCTCGGCGAGTTCTACGCAAAGGCTTATTTTGAAAAGCTCGGAGCGAAGCAGGCGGTTCTTTACGGACCCGCATACAAGGGAATCTCGCTCTCCGTATCTGCGGCAGTTGCACTTTCCAAGAACGGTCTTAACGTGCCTTTCTTCTTCAACCGTAAGGAGGTTAAGGACCACGGCGAGGGCGGAACCTTCGTAGGCTACGTTCCCACTGCTGGCGAGGAGATCGTCATCATCGAGGACGTTATCACCGCAGGCACCGCGATCCGCGAGAGCATGGAGATCCTTTCCCACCTTGAGGAAACAAAGGTAGCCGCTACCTTCATCATGGTAGACCGCAAGGAGAAGGGACAGAGCGAGAAGGGCGCTATGCAGGAGATCGAGGAGCAGTTTGGTTTCCCCGTATATTCCATCGTAGACGTTTACGACATCATCGAGTATCTTGAAGAGGACGAAAAGAATGCCGAGAACGTTCAGAGGATCAAGAACTATCTCGCAGTAAACGGAGCAAAGGCATAACTGCGTGAAGGTGCGCTCTTTCAAGAGTAAAATAAACTGCTTCACGCGCGAATTTTGCTAAAGCAAAATTCATTTATAGATTGATTTATGCCGTTTATACGGCAGAAAGGTAATTTATGAGACATCTTATTGATATTCAAGAGCTGTCCACCGCCGAAATAGAAGAGCTTTTGCGAGTTGCCGAGGATATTATCGCCAACCCCAAAAAGTACGCTGATTCCTGCCGCTACAAGAAGCTGGCAACGCTTTTCTTCGAGCCTTCAACCAGAACCCGTCTTTCCTTTGAGGCGGCTATGTACGAGCTTGGCGGCAACGTGCTTTCGGTGTCCAGCGCAGGCTCATCCAGCGCGGCTAAGGGCGAGAGCGTTGCGGATACCGCAAAGACGGTCTCCTGCTACGCGGATATTATCGCTATGAGACACCCCAAGGAGGGCGCGCCTCTGGTGGCTTCCATGAACTCCACCATTCCCGTTATCAACGCGGGTGACGGCGGTCACAATCATCCCACCCAGACTTTGGCTGACCTTCTCACCATCTGGAGAGAAAAGGGAAGACTTGATAATCTCACCGTAGGATTTTGCGGAGACCTTAAGTTCGGCAGAACGGTTCATTCGCTTATAAGCGCGCTTTCTCGCTACACGGGCATCAAGATCGTGCTGATCTCCCCCGAGGAGCTGAAGCTCCCCAGCTACGTCAAGGAAGAATATTTGAAGCCTAACGGCATTGAATACAAGCAGACCACAGATCTGCTTGAGGTAATGCCCGAGCTTGACGTGCTTTATATGACGCGTGTTCAGAGAGAAAGATTCTTCAACGAGGAAGACTATCTCCGTCTTAAGGACAGCTACATACTGACTCCCGACAAGCTTAAGGGAGCAAAGGCCGATCTTTCCATTCTTCATCCTCTGCCCAGAGTAAACGAGATCGCCGTAGCTATTGACGACGATCCCAGAGCCTGCTATTTCAAGCAGGTGCTTAACGGAAAATATATGAGAATGGCGCTTATTCTCAAGCTTTTGGAGGTGGAAGTATGAATATAGATTCTATCAAGAACGGTATCGTTATCGACCACATTACCGCAGGACTTGGAATGACGGTCTACAGCCTTTTGAAGCTTGACGAGCTTGATTGCGCGGTCGCTATTATCAAAAATGCCTCCAGCCGCAAGATGGGGAAAAAGGATATTATCAAAATAGATGCCGATATCGAGCTTAATATGGACATTCTCGGTTACGTTGACCCCGGTATCACCGTTGATATAATCAAGGATTCGGTGTTGGTTGAAAAGAAGAGCATCGGACTTCCCGAAAAGCTTACGAACGTAATAAAATGCAAGAATCCCCGTTGTATCACTACCACGGAGCAGGAGCTTCCGCACATATTTAAGCTCACCGACAGAGAAAAGCGCGTCTACCGTTGCATCTACTGTGAGGTCAAGGCTGAATAAGTTAATAAAAATCAGTGCGTACTTTTTCTTTGCCCTGTTTTTTTGTGAAAGGAGTATCATGTTATGATAATCAATTGCGAAAAGGAAACGATCTTTAATTTCAAAGTGCTGTTGCCTTGTTTTTTGCCCTTTTACAATCAGGGTAACGTGAACGTGTACTATAAATACGAGGCGTTTGACTTTGATCCCTTTAATTTGAAGGCGGCAAGCACATCGGGTTCACCCGTGCTGATCACACCTAACGCATTTTTCGGCTTTCTTGACGATAGCAAGGGCGGCAGATTTGCTCACGACGGAAGAGGTACGCTGACCGTTACTTGCTCTGCGGGTCAGTCTCTTTATTACAACGAGAGCTGTGACCCTTATGCAGAGTGGGCAAAATACAACGAGATAATTCTTGAAAATATCCCCGAACAGAAAAACGAGAAGTTATGGGGCGGCATTGAATACTGCACATGGAACGAGCAGAAGCGTCGGCAAAAGGAAAAAGGACTTGAAAATACTCAGGCTCCTCTTGACGAGGCTTTTATCTACGATTATATGGACAGAATCGAGGCGTTGGGACTTCCCAAGGGTAAGCTGACTATCGACGATGGCTGGGACATGGAGCTTAATGAAAAGGGTCAGCGAATTTTCGGTAATTATAATCCCAATCCCGTAAAATTTCCCGATATGGCAAGACTTTGCCGCGATATGATCTCCCGCGGCTTTATTCCCGGTCTCTGGCTTTGCCCCTTCGTCATAACAGACGATTGCGACCTTGCCAAAGAACACCCCGAGGTGGTGGGCAGTAGCTATCACGCTGACCCGAATTTCCCGCTCCGTTGGAAATATCTGCTTGATTCCGACCTTCTTGATGATTATTTTTACGGTATTTTTAAGAAATATATCGATATGGGATTCAGAAAATTCAAACTTGACATCGCATACGGCTACAAGCAGGATATGCGAGATCTGCTTAAGAGAATGTACCGCATAATCAAGGAAATCGAGCCCACGGTTGAGGTCGAGAGCCATATTCCCGATATTTTCGTGTCGAAATATTGCGATACGGTGCGACTTAACGACGTAAATCTCGATTCCGAGGGCAAATGGAGAGGCTTGACACAGGAGCATTACAAGGTATGCCGCTATTCCTCGCCCCACAAGATACTCAATCTTGATCACTTGGGAACAAATACGGCACTTCCTCCGGCAGATAAATTTTTGGAGCATAGCCATATGATCTTAGCTCTTGAGGGTGGATATCCCTGTGTTTCGCTTCTTCCCGATGCCTATGGTGAAGCAGTGCAGAAGGAATTTGTCGATGCGGTTAATGAGTGGAATGAAAACAATAAAAGGGGCTGATTCATTTAGCGCAGAACAAAAGCCACTTTTAAAAGAAAAGACAAGATCAAACTTAAAAAAAATGAGGAAATCCGCCGATCTTTCGGCGGATTTCCTCATTTTATGTGGCTTTTTAGGCGCGTTTTGGCTCTCTGTCGTCCCCCCGTACGCCGACGAGAACCAAACCACGCCTTCTGCATCTAAATGACTCAGCCCCTTTTTAATTGAGAAAATGGATCCATTCCTTTCTCTTCATTGGGAATGCAGAGACCGTGTCAAGGTCGAGGTGCGCGTTTTTCATTCTGACGCCCCGTATCTTGCGGCAGTCGTAGGTGGTAAAATAGTAGGTCTGATCTTTGGTATCCATACAAGAGGTGTAAACGGTACGGAGCTGTCTTTCGTCTGCGCGGAAAAGTCCGTGAGGTTGATTGACTGTGCTCATCAGGTGGAAAAAACGAGAGATCGAGGGCGTTTTCTTTTCGGTAGGCAGGGTGTAGTTTTTTGCATTGACCGCCCTTATAAAACGCGACGACGAGGAAAGGTCGCCGAGACGAGGCTCTCCGTATTCTTCAAGCATGGTGACCTGCGTGGGAAAGTCGGGCGCGTTGGTAAGCACTCCGTACGGGTTATCGTATATTTTCAGACCGTCTTCTACCGATTCGATGACGAATGATCGTTCGCGGTCTGCAATTATCCAATGAAGCGGAGTGGTGGAAAGCGCGTCGGAAAAGCTTTCGGGGGTGATATTGACCTCTGCCAGAGCATTTTTTGCCGCTTCGGCGCTGTCAAAATTGCAGAGAATCCAAGGAATCAGCTCAAAGGACGCGAAATTGCGCTTTTGGGGCACTTTTTCGTGATATGCGGTAAGGGCGGGGAGGCGTAGGGCTGCGGCACAAAGACCTTTTTCATTCATTCCGTCATAATATAGGGGGATGTCACCCGAAATGTGCGCGGCTCCGATTATGGCGTAGTGTTCGTAGGCAGTCTCTCCGTGAATGAATCGAAAAACGTAGCGGCGGGGTGTGATCGCCACTTGCTCGTCAAGGGTGTATTCGAGGTCGAGTGTTCTGCCGAAAAGATGATGTTTTGAAATATCGTTGATTGCGGTACACATAAAATCTCCTTTTTTAGATTATTATTTGCCTACTTGGAGAGAATAATACCGAAAATGTTTTGTAAAAAGGTATTGACATTCTGCGCGCTCTTTGGTATAATAATACAGTTGAATAAATTGGGATGTCGCCAAGCGGTAAGGCACCAGACTTTGACTCTGGCACTCGTCGGTTCAAATCCGGCCATCCCAGCCAACATGAGTGTCTGATTTAGATGCAGGCACGAAAAAACGAGAAAAGCGGAGATTTCGAGAGATTTCTCCGCTTTTTTCGACTCTGAAGTTTTTCGAAATTTTGTAGATGCATTTCGGGCATTTCGGGTCTGTAGACAGATTCGAACCAGCGAAATGCATTTTTTGATATAGATTCCCCACAGAAGCAAAACTGTGGACAGATTCGAACCGCCACACACTTTCCGAAGCCTTTCGAAAATCCTCCCCGTTCAAAATTTATTTACAAAGCCATAGATGCAAAAGCATTTTGGACAGATTTGAACTACCACACTACTCCGCTTGCCGAAAACAAGGTGAATCCAAAAAAGATGCATTTTCAGTTTGGATAGATTTGAACCACCACATCGCTTCAAAAGCAATGCAAAACGTAAATACAAAATAGCTCCATCGTTTCAATGGACAGATCCGAACTATCGAAAACCAAATACTGACCTGCTGAAGACAAAGAAAAAGCCTTCTGCATACATAGCCAAATGCTTATCAGCCAAGCGTTTGGCTTTTTTTATTGCAGAAAGGATGATACGTTGATGCCACAAATCAATATGTAGAACTGTCGGTTAGGATGGCTGAAAAAGAGCATGGCTCAGATATAAAAAATGATTTGCAAGGATTAGCCCAAAGTGTAAATTTGAATGTATCTGCTCTCTCAGAAGACTATATGTGCAGAATCAGCAAAAGTTATATAGTAAATGTTAATTCTTGTCTTGAGAATTTTCTTAAATCATTCAGACATCTTCCCGGTTCTCCTACAAATATCACAGAAATTGAAAAAACAAAAGAAGACGATTGGTTGGAATGGACGCTGAATATCGCGTTTTCAAGTATTGACAATGACATAAAGAATGATGTCTATGTTTGTGAATATTATCGTTTAATTAGAAACCATATAGTTCATAATGGAGAATCCTCATCCCCACTAAAAAGCAAACGAGCTTTAATAAAAACAACAGACAATCCAAGGCTGAATGCTCCCAATGGTTTAGATTCTCTCACGTTTGACGATCAAGTTTTATTTTCACGAGCCGCCTATAATGTTGCAAAGTACATTTTTAATAATAGTCAGTATGATATAAACGCCATAATTAAAGCCAACAGAGAAAGATTGATTGATTTAATTAAGCCTTTTCAAGAGCCGGGATCTCACTCAAGAGCAACTAAGAAAGTTAAGTATTTTATTGGTTTATCATATCCCGCATTGAGAGATGTGGATTGGGAGTGCGTTGTATCTACATTGCTCAATTGATTAGTAAAAATGGGGCATTCGCTTAATGGTAAAGCATCCCCCTTCATAAGCACATCTCGTGCTTTGAGGTGTGTTTATGAAGGGGAAGATCGAGGTTCGAATCCTCGGTGCCTCCCCTTGTTGGACTTGAACCTAACGACCCGTTCGCTTCGCTCACTCATAAGTGCGCAAGCGCACTTACCCCTACCACTTCGTGGGGGAGTGTTGGCATAAGTCCTACAAAGAAGAGAAAGAAAAAACAGACCGCTTTTGCGGTCTGCCTTTTCTTTGAGATTATAGAACAAAATTACAACTGCCAGCCCTGACTTATGAAAGTTTTACCGTAACAAGATCAACTTGGTTTTCGGTTTGAGGAAGTGTTAATCTTAGAATTCCGGACTCGTCTGCTGCCACCTTAATCTCAATTTTCGTGGGTTTTGAGCGTTCAAGCAGAGCTTTAGTTTCTTCCCTTGTCGGAAGCTCTGAAAAATTCCCTTCCAGATATTCACTATAAACGTCTCCCTTCTTATATCCAATCGTTTCCACCGTCACGATATAGCCTTCACACTTTTTTAAACCATGTAGCTCAATCTGTATATCTTCCATCTTCTTTGGTGGCAAAAGCTTTCCAAAATACACATTATTACTTTTACCTTCGGTTGAAGGATGCACGAGATTCCAAACTAACATCTGAACCTCGTCTTGATTTTTACATACGTATGCACTCTTATCCTCACATAAAAGCTCAGTATCCCCCAAACGATTTAAAAACTTATAAGCATAATACGTTGGTTTAGGAAGCGATTGTATATTCATCAATCCAAATCCACCGTGAAAAGGAGTTAACGGCACACCGATCTCTTCAAAAATATCGGTATAGACCCAATACGAAAGCATATTGGCACTCCCCTCACATCTTTTTATTGCTTCAAGAATAAATGGTGCACTAAAATAGCTGTCATGTACTCTGTCGCGCGGAGAATATGATGCCGACCATTCGGTAATAATAAAAGGATAGCCCTCATTATGACAAAGAGTTCCTCTTTTGCGGATTTTGTCGGTCAATTCCTCCACAGGAAGAATATATAATTGCTTCTTACCGTCAGCATCAAACGCCCCATTAACGCAGTAATTGTGACTTGAAATAAAGTCAAGCGGGACGTTATGCTCCTTACAATGCTCGATAGTTTCCGGAATCCAACCAAGCCCTGCCGTTGCAGGTCCGCCTACCTTGTAATCGCAGCAAACACTCTTAACAGCAAATGCAGCAGCATCATAGATCTTAAAATATTCGTCTATGTTCTTGTTTTCAGAGAAAAAACTGGGATGATTCGGCTCGTTCCAGACCTCGAAATACCATTTTTTTACCTCTTCCTCGCCGTAGCGATAGGTGAAATGTCTCACTGTTTCCTCTATCAGCTGCGACCACTCGCTTATTTCTTTTGGCGGAGTTTTATTCATTTTCCACCAAAAAACGTATTTTTCCTCATTGCCCATAACGTCGGGCATTAACCCGAGCTCAACTATGGGGCGAATACCGATTTCAAGTAAAGAATCGAAAAGCAGGTCAACGTACTGAAAATTAAAACAAAGCTTTCCTTCTTGATTTCTCGTCGTAATCGCCATTTCTTCATGAAAGAGACCGTGGAAGCGAATGTATTCAAAAGGGCATTCTCTTTGTATTTGCTTTAATTGCTCAAACGCCCTGTAACGCATCACCTCCGCGGCTCTTCCGGCACCGATACACTTGCTAAAATATCGGTTCAATTTACCTTTTATATTGTTTATATCCGCAAAAACGACTCGCATAACGCACCTTTTTTTATTTTATTATATTATTCCAAAATAATTAGATTTATCCAATAATTACAAGCTCTGTATTTGTAAGACGGGCGAAAAGCTCTATATCTGCTCTCGTCAGGGCGGTAGAGACCACCGCGTGGTGCGCGCCGCCCGCTTCTATCCACCTCTCGGTTCCCTCGGCGAAGTCGGGGAGAATTTTCCAAGTTACTCCCGCGACGGGAAGATTGGGCATGCTTTCGGGGCACTTTACAAGCTCGATGTCGGCGCAGATAAGGCGGAAATGAGTTCCCATATCGATCATTGATACGGCAATTCCATTGCCCTCTATACCGTCGAAAACAAGTCGCGCGGGGGGATTTTTGCCGCCGATACCAAGGGGATGAACCTCGATTTTCGGCTTGCTTGCTGCGAAAACGGGGCTGACCTCCAGCATATGCGCCGCAAGCTCAAGCTCATCTCCTTCGGGAAGATCATAGGTATAGTCCTCGATAAACGCGGTGGCTCCATCTCTCCTCTCTGCCATCTTGCAAAGCACAGCCATAAGCGCGCTCGTCTTATAGTCACCCTCGGGGCCAAATCCGATGCCCTTCGCCATAAGATTTTGCACCGCGAGACCCGGGAGCTGTTCAAGACCGTAAAGATCCTCAAAGGTATCGGTAAAGGCGTCAATTCTTTTGTCGCGCAGGAATTTTTCAAGGGCGACCTCTATTTTTGCCTGATAACGAACGCTATCGACGTCGTCTGTATTCATCGCGTATCTTTGTGCATATTCGCCCATTTTTCCGTCAATTTCCGCCTCGGTGACGCCGTTCATAATCGCAACGAGGTCGCCGATGCCGTAATAATTGACGCTCCAGCCGTATCTTATCTCGCTTTCAACGCGG
>JAZMZI010000103.1:0-1521 GCA_045585895.1 Eubacteriales bacterium | reverse complement strand
GCCGACAGGGGTTGGGATCCTTAAGGGAGGGGATGTCGTGACGAATAAAAATGCGGCTTGCTGCTTTTTTATTCGTGAGACCCCCCTACCCTTAAGCGGCGTTTCTTTTGTAACTTTTCTTGCCGCTGATGGCAAGAAAAGCTAATATAGCCTAACCGATAAATCAAAATTTGAAATTACATTAAAATTAAAGGTGACAAAATGATCAAAGACACTATTAAATTAAGATGCGGCGATTGGCAGGCTGAAATCTGTCCTCGCCTTGGCGGAAACATAATTGAACTTAAATGCGGCGGTGTGGACGTTTTACGCCCCCTTATAAACGAGGAAGATCTGAAAATCAACCCCTATCTTTACGGCGCGCCTATACTTATGCCCGCAAACAGGACCTTTGAAGGTGAATTTGTTTTTGAGGGCAAGGAATACCATCTTCCCATAAACGAACCGCGTAATAATTGCAATCTCCACGGTTTAGTGCTTTTCGAGAGCTTTGATCTTGTGAGCGCCGACGAAAAAAGCGCCGTTTTGCGTCTCGTTGACAGCGAGTGCCGAAGCTATCCCTTCCCATTTGCTATGACGGTCACCTACACCTTGACCGAAAACGGTCTTTCTGCCGATTACGAGGTTGAGAATATCGGAGAGGGCAATATGCCACTTACCTTCTGCTTGCATACTACGTTCGTTGAGCCCGAGAGCTTCTCAGTGCCCATCGATATGTGTCAGGAGAAGGACGCTCACCACATTCCCACGGGCAGATATATTCCGCTTAACTGTGAGGAGAGCGAGATCACCAAAAAATCCCCCTCTAAGGGCAGGATCATTTCGGGATATTACCGCGCTTGCGGCAACGTGGCGCGTGTTGGCGATTATTTTTACTCGGTTTCGGAGAATTTCGATCATTGGATATTTTTCAACGGTCGGGGAGAGAGCGGACTGCTTTGCGTTGAGCCTCAGGCGGGTAAAGTCAACGGCTTGAATATGGAAGACGGGCATATTGTCCTGTCACCCAAAGAAAGAATCAAATTTGAAACCAAGATTTCCAAAATATAATTTCGGAGGTCAGCGTGAAAGTTTCTTTCAACTTATAGTGGAATAAGCTGTTTCACGCGCGAATTTTGCCGTTGGCAAAATTCATCGATTACTATTTGTGCCGCCAAATAGGGGTTCCCCGAAGCGAACGAAGTGAGTTTTGGGGGTTCCCGTAGAACGGCTGAATGGAGGTTATTATGCTGGAAGAAAAAATAATTAAAGGTAAATGGTCGCGTGAAAAAGCTTGGGAGTGGTACAATTCTCAGCCCTGGATCCGCGGATTTAACGGCTATCCCTCAAATTGCGTCAACCGTATCGCGTTCTGGCAGGAATATAAGCATAAAGAGGTCTTTGAGCAGATAGATTACGAATTTTCTCTTGCTCGCGAGACGGGATTTAACTCGGTCAGAGCAATAATTATGTTTGAGGTCTGGCTCTATCAGCATGATAGCTTTATGAAGCATCTTGAGGAATATTTTACTCTTGCGGACA
>JAZMZI010000102.1:0-10127 GCA_045585895.1 Eubacteriales bacterium | reverse complement strand
CCGTGTCCGATTCGTCCACATACATTCCTTCTACGTTTTTTGCGTTTTTGAGCGCAAGAACGTAGGAACGGTGCTGATAGAGTTTGAGAAAGTACAAGCCGTGCTTGTTGAGCATCGGAAAATGGGTTGCGATGATCAGCTTTTTGTAGGTGATCTCACCGTGATTGGTGATTGCCTTGTGCGGCATCAGCTCTATAACTTTTGTTTGCTCGTATATCGGCAGATCTTTTGCTATCGTATATAGAAATTTCAATGGGTGGAACTGCGCTTGATCCTTCACGCGAACAGCACCCGACACCTTGAAAGGAAGTTCTTTGGCATCCGAAAACTCTGCTTTCACACCGATTCGGTTAAGGGCGGTGACTTCCTTTTCGATCTTCTTGCGGTCACCCATAGAATATACGTAGTTATCCCGCGTTTCATAGTCGCAATCGATCTTTTCACAAAGCCGGGCGTATTCTTTGATTGCTTTGTTTTGTGCATCAATATAAAGGCGTGCTTTATCCTCACCAAAGCGTTTGATCATTTTGTCGTAGATCAATCCGTGACCAAGCGTGATCTTCGCCGTGGTGTTTTTGGTAATGCCACCGCAGATCTCGGTCGCCTCCACAAGCATACAATCTACGCCCGCATTTTTGAGCTTGTAGGCGCATAAGATGCCCGCGATCCCGCCCCCGATGATCAAAACATCGGTCTTTTTCTTTCCGCGGGGCTCATCAAACTGTGGCTTTACTGCCGTTTCCTCCCATACAGATTCCATATCAATCCTCCAATTTGTGATATGAATAGTATTTGTGATTTTCGGGTCTTACATACCTGTCAAAATCTCGTATAGATCACTTCGGAAATGCCGAAAATAAAAGAGATAACGGAGGTGAAGATATTAGTCTTTCCCAAAACAAATAAAAATATATAAAAAATAAAGGCTGACAGCTTGATGCTGTCAGCCCTTGTTGATCAATTAAGATAAAGTGTCGAAGCGATCTGCATAAGGCATTTACGCCGTATAATGCAATGCTGAGTTCGAATACTGCGAGTGTTCATAAAGAAAGAGATGCTCACTCGATATTTTTTTGCTTATCTCTCCCACTTATTCATTAAGGCTCTGATCTGTGCGGCAAACTTGGCGTTCTCCTTATTCGGACGGCTCTCACAACGCTTTGCAAGAGCAAGAAGCGCCTCAGCCTGCGAGACGAGGTCACGGTGTATGCTGTTCTTTCTTGAGCGTGCCTTGGCTACGTCTGCTGCCGTTACACGCTTCTTCTCGGTATAAGCAGTCATAATACCCTTTACAAGGTCATATTCAGTACCGCTATACGGCGCTTCTACCGCATATCCACGCTCCTTCAGCTCATCGGCAAGAACTGCGATGGATTCTTCGTTGCCGTGGTTGAGAAACACCGTACGAGGCTTCTTCTCAAAGCCCTCAAGCCATGAGATCAGCCCATTCTGATCGGCGTGGCCACTTGTTCCCTTGAGCGACTTGATCTCAGCTCTTACGGCTATATCCTCTCCAAACAGACGCACGTTATGCGCGCCCTCAATCAAGCTTCTGCCAAGAGTTCCTTCTGCTTGATAGCCGACAAACAATATAAGATTCTGAGATCTCCAAAGATTGTGCTTAAGGTGGTGACGGATTCTGCCCGCCTCGCACATTCCGCTAGCAGAAAGAATGACCTTAGGTTCGGGTGTTTCATTGATACGCTTGGATTCCTCGACCGTCACAGAAAGGCGCAGGTTTGGGAATTTGATAGGATCGATACCATCCGCTATCAGCTTTTGCGTTTCCGAATCAAAGCAAGAGGGATCGCATTTTGAGAATATCTCGGTTGCCTCGATAGCCAGAGGACTATCCACATATACAGGAAAATCTGTATTTTTGACAAGCTTTCTTTGCTTTATTTCGCGAATCGCATATAGAAGCTCCTGTGTGCGTCCGATGGCAAAGGACGGAATGACGACGTTGCCGCCTTTTGTCAACGTTCGGTCGATAAGCTCCGCCAATACCCCAATAGTATCGGTATGACTCTCGTGGTTTCTGCTGCCATAGGTCGATTCTAAAACCAGATATTCTGCTTCCGCTATGGGCGAGGGATCCTTGATAATGGGTTGATCGGTATTGCCGACGTCTCCGCTGAATACGATCTTTCTGTCATACTCACCCTCGCGCAACCATATCTCGATCGCCGCAGAGCCGAGAAGATGGCCTATATCAGTGAAGCGAATATCCACACCTGCGGATACCGTGATCTTTTTGTTATAAGGAATACCTCGAAACAGCTTGATCGCACCGATCGCATCCTCCAAGGTATAGGTAGGCTGCTGATTTTCTTCTCCCGACCGCTCTGCTTTTCGGTTTTTCCATTCTGTTTCGCTCATCTGAATGTGAGCGCTGTCCTTTAGCATAATGTCGGCAAGCCTTACCGTCGCCTCTGTTGCGTATATAATGCCTCGGAAACCGTCCTTATAAAGTCTTGGCAACATTCCCGAATGGTCGATATGCGCGTGGGTCAGAAAGACCGCATCGACCTGACTCGGAGAGATCGGTAAGGCAACGTTCTGAAATACATCAATCCCTTGCTCCATACCGCAATCGACAAGATAGTATCTGTCGTTAATTTCAAGCAAGGTACAGCTACCGGTTACTTCCTGCGCAGCTCCGATAAATTGAATTTTCATAGAATTACCTCCGTGTTAATGTTCTATCTCCCGATCATCTTAACGATATTTTCAACCGTTAAGCGAATCTGCTCCTCATTTGAAACCGTGGGCGTGCCGTCACCGTCCTGCGCTCCGTACATTCCGAAATATGCGTGACAGCCGCCGTCGATCACATATTCGGTAAAATCGCTCGGCAAATTGGATTTGTTCTCTTCGTATTTCTTACGGTTCATGACCTTATCCTCGCTGCCGAATACCGAAAGCACGTCAAGCTCGGTTTCCGAAAGAGCTGCCGTTGAATAGGAGCCAAGTAAAACAAGTCCTTCGTATTCGTCTGTGCGCTTTTCAAGATACGACGCCGCCATTGAGCCTCCGAGCGAATGCCCGCCTATATACCAATTCTCAATTTCGGGGTATTCCTGTTGAATACCGTCCGCCGCGTTGATATCAAAAACGGCAAGATTGAAGGGCATTTTTACAAGAACGCACAGGATACCCTCGCGCGCAAGCTCCGCCATCAGCGGCTCATATGCATGATGCTCCACCTTTCCTCCGGGATAGAACACAAATCCGACGGTGGCAGCCTGCGGTTCAAATACGACACTTCCGTTTTTAAGTGTGGAAACAGTTATATTTTCCGTCGGAGAAAAAACCGCAACTGCGCCCTCGTCCGCCCTATAATAATCTCCAAGGTAGATAGCGCAAGCTCCTACAATAATTGCAAAAGCAAGAACGACGGACAACGTGATTATAAATATTTTTCGTTTGCGTTTATCGTGTAAAAAGTTCATTTAATTTTCCTCAACAGTAACTTGTGTAATTTTCGCCGTCCATTTTTTGTGTGCGGCATTAAAGATAATTTACCGCCAAAATGACGGCGCTCGTGACTATCATCACAATACCGACCACGCGGTTTAAGGTCTTTGCCTCAGCCTTGTTGGCTATCTTTGCGGCAATTCTTGCCCAAATAAGAGTAAATACTACGCACAGCGAAAGGCAAAGAATATCTGGAAGTCCTCCTATCATAAAATGGCTGATGCCGCCTGTCAGTGCCGTAAACGCCATAATAAATACGCTTGTGCCTACAGCGAGATGCATAGGGTAACCGAGAAAGGTTGTCAGAACGAGCAACAGCATCATTCCACCGCCCGCGCCCGCAAATCCGCAGACAAAGCCTACGACCACACCGCCGACTATAGCCTTTATAAGTCTGCTTTTCGGGGCGCTTTTTTCTAGTTGCTCTCTTGTTTTTGTGACGGGCTTCAAAAGAAAACGAAGACCGATTATAATCAGCGCTATCTGCATCGTTCCGCTCATAGCCCTCTCGGGCAAAAAGCTTGCCGCAAAGCTGCCGACCGTCGTTACGATAAGCACGCTGACGAGCAAGGGCAGGCTGTTTTTTACATCTAAGTTTCCGCTTTTTTTATAGGTATATGCGCTGGCAAGGCTTGCCAAAACATCGCTTATCAGTCCTATTCCCACCGCATCATAGGCGGGGATCCCCAAGAAGGTCGTCAGCATTGGGCCGATAACCGCGGCGGCGCTCATACCCGCAAAGCCCGTTCCTATCCCTGCTCCCGCGCCTGCGATAAAGCACACGAGTATTTTTATTAGAATATCCATAATATCTCTCCGTTAACTTATTGTTTCACTAAAAATATTATACCATATTTTTAGGCACTTTTCAACCGATTTGACTTTTCTTTCCGTCCTCGGAAGAAATATAAAAAGAAAGAACGTTTCGGACTTGTATAAAGCCTATTTTCTATCGCTTTCTGTTTGTAATACGGGATAAGCTTCATATGTCGCCGAGTATTATAAATATATTGCGGTTTCTACTTGCTTTTCACCTTTTTTTGTGTTATAATTACCCTCAGAAAAGTTTTTATATTCCCTAAAGAGATTACGTGTTTTGCGGCTTTTGCCGCAAAAATTCCAGCGACGATTTGGCAAAGCCAAACCTTACACAATTCCACATGAAAGGAAGCTTTTGCTAACGCAAAAGCTACGGTCATAACTATGGCTTTACATATAATGGACGAGGTAAACCGCTGTCTGCAATGTAAAAATCCTCAGTGCGTAAAGGGCTGCCCCATACAAACCCCCATTCCGGATATCATTCGCCTTATGAAAGAAAACCGACTTAACGAAGCGGGACAAATTCTTTTTGAAAATAATCCTCTTACCACAGTTTGCAGCCTCATCTGCAATCACGAAAAGCAATGCGAGGGTCACTGCGTGCTTGGCAATAAAGGCGTCGCCGTACATTTCTCAACCATAGAGCAGTATATATCACGAAGCTATGCACCTAAAATGATGAACGGCCCTGCCCCGTCGAATGGCATGAGAGTTGCCATTGTCGGCTCGGGACCTGCGGGTATAACTATCGCTATCATTCTGGCTCGGTACGGTTATCAGGTAACTATATTTGAAAACAAAAGTGAGATCGGCGGTGTTCTGCGTTACGGCATCCCTGATTTCCGTCTGCCTAAGGCGGTTCTTGACGATATTCAGTACCGTCATATCGAGATGAAGGGAATCAAGATCCGACCCAACACTCACATCGGAGGCTCTATCGGTATCGAAGATCTCTTCAGAGACGGATACAAGGCTATATTTGTCGGAACGGGTGTGTGGAAGCCTAACGCGCTTCATATCAAGGGAGAAACACTCGGTCACGTTCACTTCGGTATCAATTATCTGAACAGTCCCGATTCATTTAAGCTCGGTCAAAGAGTCATAGTTATCGGCGCGGGAAATGCTGCTATGGACGTCGCAAGAACGGCGCTCAGGCACGGAACCGAGTACCTGACCTGCTTCTCTATAACAAAGGAGGTCGCGGCAAGTCGGTATGAATTTACCTACGCAAAGCTTGAGGGCGTACGGTTCGAATATTGCAAACGCCCTGTTGAGATAGTTGATGAGGGAGTTATTTTCTGCGACGTGGTACAAAACGAGGACGGAACCTTTACGGATGTCGAAGGAACAAACCGTCTTTATGAAGCGGACAGCGTTATCGTATCGATAAGCCAAGGGCCGCAGGACGTTATAGTAAAATCCACGGCAGGACTTGTTGCAGACAATAACGGTCTGCTTGTGGCGGACGAGTACGGTAACACCTCTCGTGCGGGGATCTTTTCAAGCGGAGACGCAGTTCACGGTCCGCGAACTGTCGTGGAGGCAGTGGCGCACAGCAAGATCGTTGCGGAAACCATGCACAGATATATGCAATCCTTGAAGGATTGAAAAGTTATTGATAAATCAATAATTGAGGAAAGTCAAACACATTTTTTGCCTTGATCAAGGCAAAAATGACGGCGTTTAGCCGTCGAGTAAAAACGTTGAGGGTGAGTCAGATAAATTTGACTCACCCTATTTATTATCTTTTATCTTAAATTACTTCAGCGCGATTGCCGCTTTTGCCTTTGCCGCTATGTTTGCGGGGGTCAGTCCGTACATTTCAAGCAATGCGGGAACTTTTCCCGAGCGTCCGAAGCTGTCCTCAACTCCGACTCTTACTACCGGTACGGGCTTTGTCTCACATACGACCTCTGCAACCGCTGCGCCGAGACCGCCGAGAACGTTATGCTCCTCTGCTGTCACTATCGCGCCTGTCTCGGCTGCCGCCTTGACAATAATGTCGCGATCGATCGGCTTTATCGTATGTATGTTGATAACACGTGCGTCGATACCGTCTGCCTTAAGCAACTCTTTTGCCGCTATCGCCATATCAACGGTTATACCGGACGCGATAATTGTTACGTCCTTACCGTCGGCAACAGTAATTCCCTTACCTGCCTCGAACTTATATTCGGGCTTGTCGTTAATTACCGGTACTGCAAGACGTCCGAAGCGGAGATATACGGGACCCTTATAGTTGATTGCCCACTCAACTGCCGCGCGTGCTTCCACTGCGTCGGAGGGATTGATTACTACCATACCCGGGATCGTACGCATAAGCGCGATGTCCTCAAGGCACTGGTGTGTTGCGCCGTCCTCACCGACCGTGATACCTGCGTGAGTCGCACCTATCTTTACGTTAAGGTGAGGATAACCTATACTGTTTCTTATCTGCTCGAATGCGCGTCCTGCCGCGAACATTGCAAAGGATGACGCGAAAACAGTCGTACCTGTGGCGGCGATACCTGCCGCTACGGTCATCATATTGCCCTCTGCGATTCCGCAGTCAAAGAATCTTTCGGGGAATTTCTTTTTGAAAACACCCGTCTTGGTTGCTGCCGCAAGGTCTGCGTCGAGAACCACAAAATCGTATTTATCGCCAAATTCGGCAAGCGCGTTGCCGTAGGCTTCTCTTGTTGCTATTTTATCTGCCATGACAGTGACCTCCCTCAAAGATTTGCCTTGAGCTCGGCTACCGCCTGCTCATACTGTTCGTCGGACGGAGCGTTTCCGTGCCAGCCGACCTGATTTTCCATAAAGGATACGCCCTTACCCTTGACCGTCTTTGCGATTATCGCTGTGGGCTTACCCTTGCAGGCTTCTGCCGCTGCAAAGGCTGCCTCGATCTCTTCAAAATTGTGACCGTCAATGGTTATTACGTTAAATCCGAACGCCTCAAGCTTCTTGTCGTGAGGTGTGGGGTTCATGACCTCGGCAACGGGACCGTCTATCTGGAGACCGTTCCAGTCGATAATTACGCAGAGGTTATCGAGCTTATAGTGAGCCGCGAACATACAAGCCTCCCAGACCTGTCCCTCCTGGCTCTCACCGTCACCGACTGCCGTGTATACTCGATAGTTCTTATTGTTTATCTTACCCGAAAGCGCCATACCGCAGGCTGCCGAGATTCCGAGACCGAGTGAGCCTGTGGTCATATCGACGCCGGGAGTATGCTTCATATCGGGGTGACCCTGAAGGAAGCTGTCAGCCTGACGGAGCTTTGCTATCTCTTCCTTGGGGAAATATCCCTTGAGAGCAAGCGCTGCGTAAAGTGCGGGAGAGGTGTGACCCTTCGACAGAACAAATCTGTCGCGATCGGGATCGTCGGGCTTCTTCGGGTCTACGTTCATTTTTTCAAAATAGAGATAGGTGAGTATGTCGGCAATCGACAGAGAGCCGCCGGGATGTCCGGACTTTGCCGCATGCACGCCCTCGAGTGCCAGAAGACGAAGATTCGCCGCGGCAGCTCTAAGTTCTGTGAGCTTTTCTTTGTTCATGTTTTTTACCGTACCTTTCAAAAGTATGTTAATAAAAATTACTCTACCATTATAATATAATTTCTCCTGCTTGTCAACAGTCTGACAGATTTTTCACAACCGATATTTTTTTAACGTTAATTATTTTATTTTCGTCCAAAGTATCATTTGCGACAAATTGGGTTTTAACGGTGGGTTTTATTCGTAGGGAAACGTAGGGGCGATCATTGATCCCCGAAAGAAACACCTACCGCGAATAAAATTTCTATAAACCGAATAAACCTTAAAAATTGTAGGGGTCGACGTCCTCGACGACCCGTTTGAAACGATTTAATTAAAATATAATCTCTATAAAGACATGCACAAAATAAATTTATAAAATATTATGCTCAATAAATCAACGTATCGGGTCGTCGAGGACGTCGACCCCTACAATTTTTAAGGTTTATTCGGGTTATAGAAATATTATTTGCGGTAGATTTTTGTTGAGGTTTCGTCTCACCGAGAAATCCCAATTTATCGTATATAGCTCTCAGATCAACCTTCAATATAACTGTCGTCGCCCGTGACCTCACGCATAATATTTCTGATCTCAAGGTCAAAGCCGGGAGTGGTTATTATTTTTTTATTTATTGCTTCCATTGACGCGATTACCGTGGCGTGATTGCGGTTGGTCAGCTTTCCGATATTTGGATATGACATCTCGGTCGCGCGGCGTACAACGTAATTAAGGATGTGTCGCGCGGCAACTATTTCCTTTTCTCTCGATTTACTTGCGAGCTGCTCACGGCTGATACCGTATTTTTTGTAGATAGAAGCGAAGATCTTATCAACTGTGACGTTTACAGGCTCAGCGCCGCCGAGAAGCTCTGTTATGCAACCTTCCGCCGTCTGCATAGTTATGACCTTACCAGAAAGGAAGCAGAGAGCCGCAAGCTTTTTGATAGCGCCTTCAAGCTGACGTATATTTGAACGCAGATTTTCGGCAAGATAGGTAAGAACGTCCTCAGGTATCGTGATATTGACCTGCTCTGCCTTTTTCTTGATGATAGCTATACGAAGCTCAAGATCAGGCGGCTGGATATCGGCTATAAGACCCCATTCAAAACGTGTTTTAAGTCTGTCTTCAAGCGTTTTTATCTCACACGGAGGCCTGTCCGACGTAAGAATTATTTGTTTGTGTTCCTCATAAAGAGTATTAAAGGTGTGAAAAAATTCCTCCTGTGTCGCGACCTTTCCGGCAATAAACTGGACGTCGTCTATGAGAAGCATATCGCAGCTTCTGTATTTATCGTGAAATTCCTTCATCTGTTGACGAGAAAGGCTGTCGATCATCTGATTGGTAAAATCGTCACCCTTTATGTAGATGATACGAACGTCGGGCTTTTTCTTTTTTATCTCGTTGGTTATGGCGTAAAGAAGGTGCGTCTTACCGATACCGGATGGGCCGTAAATAAACAGGGGATTGTAGTCCGTAGAGGGATTTTTTGCGACCGCGGTACATGCAGCGTGAGCGAATTTATTGGAACCGCCAACGATAAAATTATCAAAGGTATATTCAAAATTGCAAGGAGGGAGAGAACCGCCGATGTGCGGTGAGATATTTTCCCAAGGCTCGCCCTGCATTTCGGGGGAGTTTGGGTCGCGCGGAATAGCGGTAGCCATAGGCGGAAGTGAAGCCTTGCGTCGACGCTCTGCCTCTTCTGTACGCTTGATAGTCGCAATAGTCTGCTCTCTTACTCGGTTATATTCCTCGGGATCTCCGGTAAACTCGATAGAAGTATCGACCTCATAGCCGATATATGCCGAGAGCTGCTCCTCAAGAAAATCTTTATATTTGGGTTTCATTAACGAATTGTACTTTATTTGAGATCTTATTTCGAAATAAAAGGTATTTCCGTCAAAATCAACGACGTCAAGCTCACCGTAAAATATATTTACAAGAGACTCTGCCATATCGTCTTTCATTGATTCGCGGACCTCGTTCCACATAAGAACTATATCGTCGTTGATGGGCATAAGAACTCCTTTCGTAGTAAATTTTAATGTGCAACGAAATTGCACCGACAAAATTTTTCGCACGGGTAATATTATTTTATATTATAACATAAAATAATCTATTTTTTTATACTTACTATATAAATTTACAATAAAGTTACATATTTGCCGTTAGAGACAACTAACGGCAACTTGATAAATTGTGATTTAACGGTGAGACGAAACCTCAACAAAAATCTACCGCAAATAATATTTCTATAAACCGAATAAACCTTAAAAATTGTAGGGGTCGACCTGCTCTACGACCCGATA
>JAZMZI010000101.1:0-11278 GCA_045585895.1 Eubacteriales bacterium | reverse complement strand
AAAATGAAAGTTGTAGTTTGGAACGAAAATCTTCACGAAAAGGTACATTCTATAGTAACTCAGAATTATCCGGGCGGGATCCACGGTTATATCAAGAGCTTTCTTGAATGTGACGATATAGAAGTCACAACCGCAACTCTTGACGACCCCGAGTGCGGTCTTACCGACGAGGTGCTCGACGAGACCGACGTGCTTCTTTGGTGGGGACATGCGGCACACCACAAGGTACCCGACGAGGTAGTTGACAGAGTTCACAAGCACGTGCTTTCGGGTATGGGACTTATCGTTCTTCACTCGGGACACTATTCCAAGATATTCAAGAAGCTTATGGGAACCACCTGCTCCTTAAAGTGGAGAGACCACGAAAGAGAGCGCATTTGGTGCATAAAGCCCAACCATCCCATCGCGGAAGGCGTTGACGAGACCTTCGTTCTCGATCCCGAGGAGATGTACGGCGAAAGATTCGACATTCC
Source organism: Eubacteriales bacterium (assembly GCA_045585895.1). Taxonomy (GTDB): domain Bacteria; phylum Bacillota; class Clostridia; order Oscillospirales; family CAG-272; genus SVTX01. The sequence continues at coordinate 10,805 of JAZMZI010000101.1, read as the reverse complement.
CGATCCGGATGAGGTCATCTTCCTCGGTTGGTTCAAGGGCGGCGAGGTATTCAGAAGCGGATGCACCTGGACGAGAGGTCACGGAAAGATATTCTACCTCCAGCCCGGTCACGAAGGCAACAAGTCTTATCAGAATGAAAACATTCAGAAGATACTTAAGAATGCAGTAAGATGGGCTTGCCCCATTAAAAAGAACATCCCGATCACCTGCCCCGATTTTAAGGCACTTGAAACCTATTAATAACAAAAAAATGCACGCGAAATCGCGTGCATTTTTGGGTTCAAATTTTGATTTGTCGGTTAGTTGGACGACACCCTAAATCGTAGGGGCGGTCAGCGCAGAACCCCCAAAGCTCGGCTACGCTCGCTTCGGGGAACCCCACGCGCGCCCACCATGGCGAACATTCAATAATAACGTTCACGCCGCGGCTCTGCCTGCCATAGGCAGCCATTCACTACCGCGTCGCCGCTTCGCTACCTCGACGCCCCGTGAACGAACGATTTAATTCGATTGAACAGGCGGCCGATGACCGCCCCTACGACAATGTTTATCTTAAACGCACCGTTAAACCCCAATTTACGCGTCGATATCCTTCATATATTCCCGTCCGTGGGCGGCGATAAAGGCTTTTCTTGCGGGGAGATTGTCGCCGAGCAGGGTGTCAAAGATCTGATCGGTTGCCTGTGGGTCGGCGGGTACTACCGCGATAAGACGGCGGGTGGCGGGATTCATCGTGGTCTCCCACATCATATCCGCGTCGTTTTCACCCAGACCCTTGGAGCGCTGAAGCGTGTACTTCTTGTTGCCAAGCTCTTTGAGAATGTCGGCTTTTTCAAATTCGTCGAATGCGAAATAGGTCTTTTCCTTGGTGGTTATTTCGAAAAGGGGAGTTTCAGCGATAAAGACTCTCTTTTCCTTAAGCAGTGTGGGGAGGAGGCGGTAGAACATTGTCAGAAGCAGGGTTCTGATCTGGAAACCGTCCTCGTCGGCATCGGTACAGATGATTATCTTAGACCAGCGGAGAGAATCGAGGTCAAAGGGAAGAATGTCGCCCTTTTTCTTGCTTTCTATCTCAACTCCGCATCCGATGACCTTGAGAAGGTCGGTGATGATCTCACTCTTGAATATTCGGTCGTAATCTGCCTTAAGACAGTTCAGAGTTTTACCTCTGACGGGAATTATCGCCTGAAACTCCGAGTTTCTGCCCATTTTACAGGAACCGAGAGCCGAATCACCCTCAACGATGTAAAGCTCGCGGATGGAGGGGTCTTTCGAGCGGCAGTTTACGAATTTTTCAACTCGGTTTGCGATATCTATCGTGCCCGAAAGCTTCTTCTTTACGTTAAGTCGCTCTTTTTCGGCGCTCTCGCGGCTTCTCTTGTTGACCAGCACCTGTCCCGCGATCTTTTCAGCCTCAATGGGGTGTTCGATAAAGTAGATCTCAAGATTCGTACGCAAGAATTCGTTCATCGCCTCGTAGATAAAGGTGTTGGTGATCGCCTTCTTGGTCTGGTTCTCGTAAGAGGTCATAGTCGAGAAGGAGTTGCTGACGAGGACGAGACAGTCCTCGATGTCGTTGAAGGTAATGCCTGTTTCGTTTTTGGTGTACTTGCCCGCGCTCTTGATGTACTTGTCGATAGCGAAGGTAAACGCCTTTTTGACCGCCTTGTCGGGAGAGCCGCCGTGCTCCAGAAAGCTGGAGTTGTGGTAGTATTCGAGGCGGTTCGTCATATTGGAGAAGCAGAAGGAGACGTCTGCCTTCAGCTTGTATTCGTCCTTGTCGTCACGGTCGCGTCCCTGAGTTTCAAGGTGCCAGAGCACAGGCTCGGTCTGGGCGCTCTCGCCCACGATCTCCTTGATGTAGTCGGAAATTCCGTTTTCGTAAAGGTATTTTTCCTCGACCGTTTCGCCCTCGTTATTTACGTACCTGAAAAGGAACGAGATCCCCGCGTTGACTACCGCCTGACGGTGAAGTATCTCTTTTATGCGTTCGGGGGTGATATTGATGTCGGTAAAAACCTCGGTGTCGGGTCTCCAATGAATGATAGTACCCGTTCTTTTTTCTTTTCGGTCAAGCTCTCGCTCTTCAAGCTCACCGGTTACGGGCTCGCCCTTTTTGAAGGCGATGTGACGCTCCATCTTGCCGTCGTAGGAGTAGACGTCCATAAATTCCGAGGAATACTGGGTCGCGCACGCGCCGAGACCGTTAAGACCCAAGGAATATTCGTAAGCCGAGGAGCCGTTGTTGTTGTCGTATTTACCGCCCGCGTAAAGCTCGCAGTAGATAAGATCCCAGTTCCATCTCTGCTCCTTTTCGTTGTAGCCGAGGGGAACGCCGCGGCCGTGGTCGTCTACGGTGATACTCTTGTCGGGGTGAAGGATGGTAAGGATCTCGTTGCCGTGCCCCTCTCTCGCCTCGTCCACCGAGTTGGATAATATTTCAAAATATGAATGCTCACAGCCCTCAAGTCCGTCCGAGCCGAAGATAACGGCGGGGCGCTTTCTGACTCTGTCGGCGCCTTTGAGCGCGCGAATGCTTTGGTCGTTGTAGTGCTGCGGAGCTTTCGTCTTGTTATCTGCCATTGAAATGATATTCCTTTCAATCGATTGAAAATAAACAATAAATATACATCTTATATTATATCATATATTTTAGCTTTTGAAAAGTGGCAAAAGTGACGAAATTGCGCTTTTTCCGCTTTGTTTACAAAAAATTTTAGAATTTCGTCAAAATGCTCCTTGCAACTTTGCTTTAAATATTATATAATTATAATAGATTATTATGCGCTCGGAGGTTGTTTTGAATATCTTGGAGTATCTGAAAAATAAATTTGAGAATAAAAACTGCCAGATCTTGGGCTTTGCAAGATCAAATAAGCCGCTTATTTCTATTTTGCTTTCGGCGGGTGCCGAGGTTACCGTCCGCGACAGAAGCCGAGAAGCGGAGGAGGGCGACGAGGCTCTCTCCTTTAAGGAGCGCGGCGTGAGATTTATCACGGGCGACGGATATCTTGAAGGTCTTGGCGGCGACTATATCTTCCGTTCCCCGGGCATACGCGATCTTCAGCCCGCCATTCAGGACGCGGTAAAGTCGGGTGCGGTGCTTTCAAGCGAAATGGAGCTTTTCTTCGAGGTCTGTCCCTGTCCCATATTCGGAATTACAGGCTCCGACGGAAAGACTACCACCACCACGCTGACCCATCTGCTTCTCTCAAAGGAAAAAGAGAAAAGCGGCAAGGGAAAAGCCTACGTTGGAGGCAATATCGGCGCGCCGCTGTTGCCGCTGGTCTTTGAAATGACCGAGGACGACGTTGCCGTGGTCGAGCTTTCAAGCTTCCAGTTGCAGACTATGAAAAGGTCGCCCGAAAGAGCGATAATAACCAATATTACCCCCAATCACCTTAACTGGCACGCCGATATGGACGAGTACGTGGCGGCGAAGTGCAATATCTGCCGACACGAGGGTGTAAGAATGCTCGTTGCCAACGCAGAGAACGGTCTGACGCGCGAGATCGCCGATAAGACCGACCTTCCCGTGACCCTCTTTTCGTCGAAAAAGAGCGCGTATTCCGATATAGTTTCCGACCGCAAAGAGAACTGCAACGCTGTTTACGAGGACGGAGAAGTTATCTTCTTCGACAACGGCAGAGAGAGGGAAGAGATAATTGCGGTCAGCGACATTCTTCTCCCCGGCAGACACAACGTTGAGAATTATATGGCGGCTATCGCCATAACCCGCGGTCTGGTTTCGAAAGAGACTATAAGAGAGGTTGCCACGACCTTCGGCGGAGTTGAGCACCGACTTGAGCTGGTGCGTGAGAAGGACGGAGTGAGATTTTACAACAGCTCGATCGACTCCAGTCCAACGAGGACCGCGGCGGCGATCTCGGCGCTTCCCAAGGCTCCCATAATCATTCTTGGCGGCTCGGATAAGAACGTGCCCTTCGACGGTCTGGCAAAAAACGTATGCCAAAGGACCAAGGCGGCTATCGTGACAGGTGAATCTGCTCCCAAGATCCTCGCCGAGATCGAAAAATGCCCTCTTTTCGATAGAGATAAGCATATAGTCAAGCATATTCCCGATTTTGATGAGGCGGTGTTGGTGGCGGCTTCTCTTGCCGAGAGCGGAGATATCGTGCTCCTCTCGCCCGCCTGCGCAAGCTTCGATCGCTTTAAGGATTTCGCCCATAGGGGGAATTATTTTAAAGAAATTGTAAGAGGACTGTAAGATTTCAATTTTGATTTGTCGGTTACTTCACGGCGGTGTCTTGTGGAAAGTTTCGCTCAAGCCTTTTCAAAGGCTTGTCGGAGCCGCCGCGATCGGCGGTCGCGCTCGCAAGCGCGAAACAACCCTTATACGCGTTTTCTTTTGTTAGCTTTTCTTTTGCGCTTCCGGTGTCAAAAGAAAAGCGGAAAACGGTTTAGAAGGTTAATATGTAGAAGGTTTATTTTCCTTTTTACATAAAGCAAATCTAAATCGTTTGTCCGCTTTTTTCTTTGGCAGAAGAAGCGCAAAGAAAAAAGCTTGGCAAAAAAGAAAGCGCGTAAAAGGAGTTTCGCCTCTGCGGAGGCGACCAACGCTCCGCGCGTTGGATCAGCGGTCGCTTTTTGAAAAAAGCGACGTAAAAACTTTTAAGAAGGCTTCGCCTTTAAACCGTTTGTTAAACCCCAATTTATAAACAATAAAACATTAAAATACAAGAAGGATCTAAAAATGCAATTTTCACAGAAGATCAACGAGATCGCGGCGGCGGCTGAAAGAGACCTCGCCCCGATATTCGCAAAAATAGACGAAATTTCATTCGAAAACACCAACAGAGTAATGGACGCTTTCCGTGAGCACCGCGTGGCGGCGACTAATTTCGACACCACCTCGGGCTACGGCTACGACGACAGAGGCCGTGACGTCCTCGATCGCATCTGGGCAGACGTTATGGGTGCCGAGGCGGCTTTCGTCCGTCATCAGATAGTCAACGGCACGCAGGCTCTGACTATCGGACTTTTCGGTCTCCTCCGTCCGGGTGATCTTATGTGCTCGGTAGCGGGCAAGCCCTACGACACTCTTGAGGAGGTCATCGGCATCCAAGGCGAGGCAGGCAACGGAAGTCTTGCGGATTTCGGTGTCCGTTACAAGCAGATAGAGTTGCTTGAAAACGGAAACTTTGACTTCGCCGCTATCGAGACTGCCTTGAAGGACGAGCTTTCTTCGGGAAGACCCGTAAAGGTCATTTTCATTCAGCGCTCCAAGGGTTATCTCAACAGAAAGACCCTCACGGTCGCGGAGATCGGTGAGGCGGTAAAGCTCGTTAAATCGGTCTCTCCCGAAACCTTCGTGGTGGTGGACAACTGCTACGGCGAGTTTACCGAGACCGTCGAGCCTACCCACGTAGGTGCCGACATGATAATCGGTTCGCTTATCAAAAACCCCGGCGGCGGAATGGCTGAAACGGGCGGCTACATAGCGGGAAGCGCGAGAGCCGTGGAGCTTGCCTCCTACCGTCTTACAAGCGTTGGTTGCGGTCTCGAGGTCGGAGCTACCGTCGGACAGACCAAGAATATGTATAAGGGACTTTTCTACGCGCCCCACACCACGGCACAGGCGCTTAAGACTGCCCACTTGGCGGCTTACGTCTTTGGCGAGATGGGATATAACGTATCTCCCAAGTGGAACGAGACGCGTTCGGATATAATTCAGACCGTCATTACGGGCAAACCCGAGCTGCTCTGCGCCTTCTGCCGCGGAATACAGAAAGGCTCTCCCGTTGATTCCTTCGTAACACCCGAGCCGTGGGCAATGCCGGGTTATACCGACGAAGTCATTATGGCGGCGGGCGCGTTCGTTCAGGGCGCGTCGATCGAGCTGTCTGCCGACGGCCCCATGAGAGCACCCTATACCGTCTTTTTCCAGGGCGGTCTGACCTACGAAAGCGGTAAGATAGGAATCCTTTCCGCCGCGGAGGAAATGTTGAAAAAATAATTGGATCTTAAATTTGATTTGACGGTTAGTTGAACGTCACGGCGGTGACGTTGCCATTGCAGGGGCGGTCAGCGTGAACCCCCAAAGCTCGGCTACGCTCGCTTCGGGGAACCCCGCGCGCCCGTTCGTTGGGTTTAAATCCTTCGCCACGGCGGGCGGCACGCTGACCGCCCCTACGACCGCGTTTATCTCAAACTCACCTATAAACCCCAATCTACAAACTAAAAATAAAAAAACGGAGAAATAAAAGTGAAAATCAAAAGAATTATTACGGCAATTTTACTATGCATAATGCTCGCATCCACGCTTTGCGCTTGCTCGGAGCAGACCGACGCGCCCGACGGCTTCCAGCTCGTGGTCTGCGAGGGCGACAAGTTCCGCCTTTACGTTCCCACTCAGGGCTGGGCACCCAATACCGACAGCGGCACTGCCACAGCCATCCTTTCCGTTGATCCCTATATCGCAATAAGTGCCTTCGTTGCCGACGACGCGGGAGACATGGACGTTGACGCATACTGGTCGTACAGCGAGACTCTGCTTATGAGTGAGTTCGGAGAAGAGAATTACACCTTCGTCAGCGGCGGAGACGCGATAATCCTTGACGGTCAGCCCGCTAAAAAGTACGTTTACACCGTAAAGACCGACGCTCTCGGCACCGAGGCGACCGAATACAAGGTCTTGTGCGTGCTTTGCCGATACAAGGAGGAGATGTACGTTATTACTTACACCGCTCCCGCCGACGAGCAATACGACCTTTACCGCGAAAGCGTTGAGGACGAGGGCGGAGTGCTTGAATATTTCCGCTTCGACGTGCCTTATTCGGGCAAGGGCAAGGAATATCCCGACGGAGTTGCGGTTCCCGAGGGCATGAAGCTGATCTCCACCGACGAGCATCCCTACCGCTTCTTCGTGCCTGCCGCGTGGAAGACCAACGAAAAAACGGGATTTTCCGCGGCTTACGTTTCGGCTTCCGATACGTCTAACGTCAGTCTCCAGTTTATGATGGTCTCCGAACAGGAGATAGGCAAAAAGGTAGAGGAATATTTTGCCGAGTGCGAGGAAGGCTACAAAAAGACGTTTTCGCTCTACGAGAGGCTGTCCGAAGAGGACGTCACCATGGGCGGCAAGACGGGCAAAAAATATACTTACAGAATAGTCAGCGGAGGCGTTGAATATAAACAGATGCAGGCGATAGTCGTCAAAAACGGCGTCTTCTACGTGCTTACCTATACCGCAACTCCCGACCGCTTTGACACTCATCTTCCCGACGTGCAGAGGATGATCGACACATTTGAGATAAGGAAGTAAAAATGATATATCTTGACAACAGCGCCACTACCGAGATATCTCGGGCGGCGAAGGAAAAAATGATAGAGGCGATAGAGGTCTACGGAAATCCGTCCTCCCGTCACGCGCTGGGACTTGAAGCCGGAAGGCTTATCGACAAAGCAAGAGCGCAGGTGGGGGGAGCTATGGGACTTCCAAACCCCAATCCCGAAAATCTTATTTTCACCTCCTGCGGAAGCGAAGCAAACGACACCGCGATCCTCGGTTGTCTTTATTCCAAAGAGAAGAGACGACAGAACAAGGTCATAACCACGAACAGTGAGCATCCCTCGGTCGAAAACGTAATGCAGAAGCTGGAGAAGGATGGCTTTGAGGTGGTAAGGCTTTCTACCCGAGGCGGCGTTATCGACGAAGAGGAGTTCAGACGCGCTCTCGACGGAAACGTGGCTATGGTCTCGCTTATGCTGGTCAACAACGAGACGGGCGCGCTTTACGACGTGAAAAAGCTTTTCGCTATTGCAAAGCGCGTCTGCCCCGATGCGGTTACTCATTGTGACGCGGTGCAGGGCTTTATGAAGATACCCTTTACCGTCAAAAGCCTCGGCGCGGATATGATAAGCGTCAGCGCCCATAAGATTCACGGCCCCAAGGGCGTGGGCGCACTTTATATCAGCCCCGAGATAATCAAAATGAAAAAGATAGTGCCCTATATTATCGGCGGCGGTCAGGAGGGCGGATATCGCTCGGGAACCGAAAACGTCGTCGGCATTGTGGGATTCGGCGCGGCAGCAGAGGAGGCGAGAGCTGATTTTGCGGCAAACGTACAGAAGATAGCGGCGCTTCGTGATCTTTGTCAGCAAAAAGCTTCCGAGGCGGGGGCAAGACCCAACGTCCCCGCGGGCGCGAGAGCACCGCACGTTCTCTCCCTGACTCTTCCTCAGATCAAGAGCGAGACTATGCTGAATTTCCTTTCGGCAAAGGGATATTGCGTGTCGGCAGGCTCGGCTTGCTCCTCTCATTCCAAGCATATTTCATCCTCGCTGGTGGGATTCGGACTTCCCGAAGCCGAGGCGGATTCCACTATCCGCGTAAGCTTCTCGGAGTTTAACACCGAGGAGGAGGTCGAGGGTTTCTGCGCGGCTCTGCGTGAGGGAATCGACAGCCTTATAAGAATCAAAAAATAACAGTTAAGGAAACTTAACGAAAAATGAAAACACGTCGACATTATAAACCAAATCATTTTATGTAAATCATTTTTTAAGTTGTTGCATGCAAAACGATTAAGCAAGCTTAACTAAAGGAGGTAAAAATGAGAGAATCCCTCAATAACACCTGCGCTCGCTTTATAGCAAACCGCGATCTTTTTAAGTCGGCTTTCCCGTATGAAAATTCAATACTTTTCCCCGTTTGCGCGTCGGCTTTTATGAATTGTTCCCGACAGCTCGACGCGGAGGGACTAAAAGAAATAAGAAAGCTTTTGAAAAAGAGAGTGGGAGTTTTTTCGGGATTTAGAAGCACCTCGGAGCTGCCTTTGGTGGCTATGCTTGCCGCCGACGAATCGCCCGAGGAAAGACTTGAAAAGGCGATAACCGTGTACGATCTGCTTAAAAAGCAGTTCTTTTCGTCGGAATTTCTCCCCGTTGCCGCTATGGTGATCTCGGGCGCGGTCGATGCTGAAAGATACGGAGAGGTGTGCGAGAGAACGAAAAGGATATACGTCCTTATGAAAAAGGAGCATCCCTTCCTGACTTCAAGCGAGGATTGCGTCTTTGCGGCTATGCTGGCGCTCTCCGATAAGAGCGACGAGGCTCTTATTCGTGAGGTAGAGACTTGTTATGACACTTTGAAGGAAAAATTTTACGACAGAAACGCGCTCCAGTCGCTTTCTCACGTTTTGGCGCTTGCGGGCGACGAATTCAGCACCGCAAACGGAAAATGCCGCGATACCGCAAGGCTTTTTGACGTTTTGAAGGAGAAAAAATACAGATACGGCACAGGCTACGCTCTTTCCACCCTCGGAGTTCTGGCAACTCTGCCTTGCGGAGTGGAGGAGACCGCGCGCGATCTTATCGACGCGGCGGAATTTCTCAAGACGCAAAAGGGTTACGGCTTCTTTGGCTTTGACAAACAACAGAGACTTCTGCACGCGTCCATGATCGTTACCGCCGAGCATATAGGCGGTTCCGACGCTATGTCGGGCGCAACGGTCGGTTCCGCGCTCTCGATGATCGCGGCTCAGCAGGCGGCGACCTGCGCGGCTATTGCCGTCAGCATTTCCGCGGCGAACGCGTCGAATGCCGCAAGGTGATCGCGCCAAACCATCGTCATATCATGAACATATAATTTATAATAATGAAGAAAACGTTTAAAAAAATATTTGAAAACAAGCTCGTTCGCGTAATTGCTTTTTTCCTCGCCGCCGTTTTCTGCCTCGGTGCTTTGGGGGCGGCGTACGTTCTCGGGGTAGATGCCTTCGTGGTGCTCTCGACCCGAGACAGGGTGATCTCCCTTGAGGACGCGGCCGAGATCGGGGAGGTTGACTGCATCTTGGTTCTCGGATGCAAGGTGCAGAGCGACGGCACTCCCAGCCATATGCTGAACGACCGCCTTGAGGTGGGGACCGCTCTCTATTACGGGCTTTCCGAGGGCGGGAAGGGAACCAAGCTGCTTATGAGCGGCGACCACGGCACCGCCGAATACGACGAGGTGGGCGCGATGAAAGCTTTTGCAATCGAAAAAGGGATCGGATCGAGTGAGATATTTATGGATCACGCGGGATTTTCCACTTACGAGAGCATCTATCGCGCAAAAGAGATATTCGGAGCGAAGAAAATAATAATCGTCACTCAGAAGTATCACCTTTACAGAGCGCTTCATATTGCCGACGCGCTGGGAGTGGAGGCTTACGGCGTTTCAGCCGATCTTCGCTCTTACACGGGGCAGCTTAAATTCAGCGCGCGGGAGGTCTTGGCGAGAAATAAGGATCTTCTCACCGCGATCTTTAAGCCCGAGCCGACTTATTTGGGCGAGCCTATCTCGCTTGACGGCAGCGGAGACGTGACAAACGATCAATGAGGTTAAACAAACTTAACTATTTTGTCGGACAAATCGAAAAACTCGATTGTTGTTAATGAAACTTAATTGTTTTGACACTGTTGTTAATTATACTTAACTAATATTCGCTGATAAAGGGGCAGAAGATGCCCCTTTGATTTATCTTGACGAAAAGGGAAGCGGTTTGCGGCTTTTGTTGATAATTACGGCAAATTTCGTATATTTGGACGGCTTTTTGGATAAATTTTACGAATGAAAAAAAATTCGAAAAAAATTCAAAAAAGCTATTGACAAAAGAAATATTGTATGCTATAATTTACAAGTCGCCGCGAGATACGGCTATATGGAAGCATAGCTCAGTTGGGAGAGCATCTGCCTTACAAGCAGAGGGTCATAGGTTCGAGCCCTATTGTTTCCACCACTTATTTGAAGTAATCCGTAGAATGAACCTATTCACTATTCACTTTTACCTATTACTTCTGATTG